>CAZBVV010000013.1:0-36696 GCA_964495345.1 uncultured Eubacteriales bacterium | reverse complement strand
CCTGGTATGAAGCAATACGGAGTGCAAAGCACTTTTTGCCGAGAAGAACGTTTCCGCCGTAACCTGAATTAACGGAGATAATTGTGTTGTCCTGAGGGAACTGACAGATCCAACGCTTTTCAGCATCAATATCACATTTACAGTGAAGACCTCTAACCCAATCTTCGCTGTCACCAAGTACGTCAAGAACCTTTTTGCCTACTCTTGTCATGATAGCCATGTTAAGAACAACATAGATTGAGTCTGTAAGTTCAATACCTGCTTTTGAGAAAGGTGAACCAACGGGACCCATTGAGTAAGGGATAACGTACATGGTTCTGCCTTTATAGCTGTCTTTTGCTATATCGTAAAGCATTTCATAGCACTTTGAGGGCTCCATCCAATGGTTTGTGGGACCTGCTTCTTCTTCTGTGGGAGTACAGATAAGAGTTCTGTCCTCAACACGGGCAACATCGTTGGGCTTTGTTCTGTGAAGATAACATTCGGGAAGAAGTTCCTCATTGAGCTTGATCATTTCGCCTGTTGAAACAGCTTCTGCACGAAGAGCGTTAATCTGTTCTTCTGAACCGTCGATCCAAACGATTTTGTCAGGCTTTACAAGGTCAGCTTTTTCGCTGATCCATGCAAGAATGGATTTGTTTGTAGTAAGTTCCATTTATCATTCTCTCCTTTGGGATAAATTTTACAAATTGAATCGAGTATTTTTACAGTTAAAAAACACCAAAATCAAAGTTATAATAACATTAAATGCAAATTTTGTCAATAGATAAAGATGCTATTGCATTCAGATTTTCTTTGGCAATATGTCCGTCTTTAAATTCATAATACCCCTGAGCTCCTACCATAACGGCATTGTCACCGCAAAGTGATAACGTCGGCATATATAATTCAATATTATTGATTTTACAAAGAGCATCAAGTTCACGTCTTAAAACGGAGTTTGCACTGACACCGCCTGCAACTACCAATTTTTTGTGTCCCGTAAGCTCCAGAGCTTTCATTGTGTTGTCAGCAAGGCATTTTACAACCTGTTTAATATAAGACGCACCTAAATCTTCTATATTTATAGTTTCACCTTTTTGCTGTGCATTATGTATTATATTTATTACAGATGTTTTAAGACCCGAAAAACTGAAATCGAGGGGTGCGCCTTCAACTTTAGGGTAAGGGAATCTGTAAGCTTCACTGTTGCCGTCTTTTGCAATTCTGTCAAGATTTGCACCGCCGGGATAAGAAATTCCCATAGCTCTCGCCGCTTTGTCAAGGCACTCACCTGCCGCATCATCTCTTGTTCTGCCGATAATTTCAAATTCGGTATAGGTTTTCACATTGATAATGTGACTGTGACCGCCCGAAACAACCAATGCAAGAAACGGCGGTTCAAGAGTTGTATCCGTAATATAATTTGCAGCTATATGCGAACGCAGATGATGTACGGGAATAAGTGGCTTCCCTGTTGCAAATGCTAAACCTTTTGCAAAATTCACGCCTACAAGTAATGCCCCTATAAGTCCCGGAGCATATGTCACGGCTATGGCATCAATATCATCATATGTACACGATGCGTCTGCAAGGGCTTTTTCAACAACCCCCGATATATTTTCAGCATGGCGTCGTGATGCGATTTCGGGCACAACTCCGCCGTATTTTTTATGTTCTTCAACTTGTGATGAAATTACGTTTGACAGCACTACCCTGCCGTTTTTCACTACGGCGGCGGCAGTTTCATCACAGGATGATTCAATAGCAAGTATTTTCATTTGTTATCACCGTTAAAATTTTTTGTCATTATCAACGCATCTTCGTTTGGCTTTGAATAGAAATTTTTTCTTTTACCGATAATTTCAAAACCGTGTTTTTTATATAGACTTATGGCTGATTTGTTAGATTCCCTGACTTCAAGCGTCAACAGCACGGAATTATTATCTTTACACCAATGAATAACCTTTTGCATGAGTTTTGTTCCTAAGCCAAGACATCTGAAATCTTTATCAACAGCAACGGTATTGATATTTACCTCTCCGAGAATGCTGTCACAGCATATATACCCCACAGGCTTGCTAAAGTATCTTACAACGTAATTTATTGCATAGTCCTTATTGATTTGGCTTTTGAATGAATCTTCACTCCATGGTTCGGAGAAATTATCTTTTTCGATTTGTGCGACGGTATCTATATCCGATTCTGTCATTTCAGATATATTTATAAATATATCACTTTTAAGCAGTTTGTCAATTTCGGCTTCTATTTTGTCTGCACATATGGAATATATTTTTTCATCACCCATAAAGGGATCCGGTATACCATCACCCAATAAAATTAGTTTGTTTTTAGCATAAGGCAAAAGCTGACGGTAGTGTGATTCCGCAAGGCAAATTATATAGTCAGATTCATCTATAATATATTGGTTTACAGGTCTTGAACGGTGTGCAGATATGTCAATTTCTCGGTTTTTCATAACTTTAATTGCATTTTGACAGGCATGGTCACCCGTCATAGCACCTGTGCCGCAACTTGAAACACATATATTGTATTCAGCCGTTTTCTGCCTGAATATACCTTCTGCCATGGGACTTCTGCAAGTGTTGCCTGTACATACAAAAACTATATTCATTTTTTACCCCTTTGCATCGTACCATGTTTTTCCTACATGAGCATCAACATCCATTTTAACGCTCATTGTAACAGCATTTTCCATTTCTTCTTTGAGAATTTGTAACGCTTTATCTGCTTCATGGACAGGGGCTTCAATAATCAGTTCGTCGTGTACCTGCATGATAAGTTTTGCTTGCATATTCTCTTTTGTTAATCTGTCAAAAACTTTAACCATCGCAATTTTAATTATATCGGCGGCAGTTCCCTGTATCGGCATATTTCTTGCTACTCTTTCACCGAATGAGCGTTGAATAGCATTTGAAGCGTTTATTTCGGGAAGATAGCGTCTGCGATTGAACAAAGTTGTTACATAACCTGTTTCTTTTGCATGAGCAACGACGGTATCCATATACTTAGCAACACCTGAATAATGTGAAAGATAGTTCTCGATATACTTTTTTGCTTCGTAAACAGAAACGCCGATATCTTTACTCAGGGAAAATGCACCGATTCCGTATACAATACCGAAATTAACAGCTTTTGCTCGGCTACGCATTATGGCGCTGACCATTTCAATAGGCATATTAAATACCTGAGAGGCTGTAATTGTGTGTATATCGTCGCCGTTGTTGAAAGCTTGCGTCATATTTACATCTTCTGATATTGCTGCAAGAACACGCAATTCAATCTGTGAATAGTCAGCATCAATAAGAACATTTCCTTCGTCACTTGTAAAGAATCTTCTCAGTTCTCTTCCAAGCTCGCTTCTTACGGGTATGTTTTGCAGATTTGGCTCTGTTGAGGACAGCCTGCCTGTTCGGGTTTCTGTTTGTTGAAACGTTGAGTGAATCCTGCCGTCAGCAGAAACAACTTTTAATAAACCGTCACAGTAGGTGGATTTGAGCTTTTGTATTGTTCTGTATTCAAGTATCGCAGGAATAATCGGGTGCTCATTATAAAGACTTTCAAGCACCTCTGCATTTGTGGAGTATCCTGTTTTTGTTTTTTTCTTGCAAGGAAGATTAAGCTTTTCAAATAATACTACGCCTAACTGTTTTGGAGAATTAATATTAAAATCACCGTCAGCAAAGGAATAAATTTTTGTAACAAGCTCGTTGATTCTTTCCTCAAGCATAACGCCGAAATTATAAATCCCCTGAAAATCTACCTTAAAACCATGATGCTCCATAGATGCTAATACGCGTGAAAGAGGTATTTCAATTTCATGCAAAAGCTTTTCTTCACCGTTTTCGATTATGGAATCATTCAGCTTTTTTGTAAGCTCACGTAGAACAGCACATGAACGGATACAATCGTTATCAGTATCAATGCCAACAGCAATTCTGAATGCATCAGCAAGTGTGCCTATTGAATAATCAGAGGCGTTGGGGTTGAGTAAATAGCCTGCAAGCAGTACATCAAATGCAACATTATTAATATTATAACCTGTATTTATTGCATTTGTATAAAGTAATTTTACGTCAGTTGTATATTTTTTAATTTTTTCATCTGCTAAAATATCCGTTATCAGTGAAAAATCCATTTGAGTAACACAGTTGTTAATGTTGATATATGCAACAGAATAATCGGAATCTGCAATAAAGTACAGTTCACCTGAAGCGTAAATTTCTGATTTGATTTCATCCGTTGACATATTTTTTGCCGTATATTTTATTGATGTGCTTTCGCTGTTTGTAATAACAATATCTTTAAGCCCTAATTTTTCAATGAATTTAATCATTTCCAGTGATGTAAGAATGGATTTTGCAGATTGTTTATCCATATCAGCAGGAATATAAGAGCTGTAATTTGTATCAATGGGTGCATCTGTTTTAATTGTTCCGAGAGTACGGCTTAAAAAAGCCATATCTTTTCCGTTTTTAAGCTTGGTTCGTACACCTGCTGTAACTTCGATAGTATCAATGTTATCATAAATGTAATCAATCGAACCGAATTTTTTTATTAGGTCTGTTGCAGTTTTTTCCCCGATGCCCATAACACCGGGGATGTTATCCGAACTGTCACCCATAAGAGCTTTTACTTCGATAAGTTTTAATGGCTCAACACCCTTGTCCTCATTAATTTTGACTGTATCATATACTACCGTTTCAGTTTTTCCTGCTTTTGGGGCGGCAAGCAAAACGTTTACTTTATCATCAACAAGCTGCAAGGAATCTCTGTCACCTGTTGCAATATAGCATTTATCTCCGTTTACGCAGCTTTTTGCCAGCGTACCGATAATATCGTCAGCTTCCCAGCCGGGGCATTCTATAAGTTTATAACCAAGGGCTTTGAGTAACTCCTTGAGTATAGGCATCTGCTGAGCAAGTTCCTCGGGCATGCCTTTTCTGTTGCCTTTGTAATCACTATATAATTCATGTCTGAAAGTGGGATGTTTAACATCAAAAGCAATAGCAACAGCATCGGGAGAATAATTTTCTCTGAGAGAAAAAAGTATATTCATAAAGCCGTATATGCCGTTTGTGAACTGACCGTCTTTTGTAGAAAGCAGTTTTATGCCGTAAAAAGCTCTGTTTATAATACTGTTACCGTCAAGAACAAGTAATTTCATAGACATGATACCTCGCAAATCAGCAAAAATTAAACATTTAAAAATAGTATAGCATACTTTTTAAAAAAAGTAATGCAATTTGTAAAAAAATATGCTAAAATATTAACAAAATTTATGATTGGACTGTAAAATAATGAAAATCGGAAATGTTGAGATAGATAAAACTGCTGCTTTAGCTCCAATGGCAGGAGTTGCAGATAAAACATTCAGAGAGTTGTGTAAAAATTTCGGAGCAGCTTACACCGTAAGTGAAATGGTAAGTGCAAAGGGTGTTACAATGGGTGACAGAAAATCCGGGGAGCTTATGACTGTTTCGAAAATTGAACACCCCGTAGCTGTGCAGATATTCGGTAATGACCCCGAAACAATAGCACAAGCCGCCGTTTCCGCCCTTAAAATGAATGCAGATATTATAGATATCAACATGGGCTGTCCTGCTCCTAAAATTGTTAAAGGCGGTGCAGGAAGTGCATTGATGAGAGAACCGGAGCTTGCGGGGAGAATTATAAAGGCTGTTTCCCGTGCAGTTGATGTGCCGGTTACTGTTAAAATAAGAAGCGGTTGGGATTCAGAGAATATAAATGCTGTTGAAATGGCAAGGATTGCTGAGTTCAACGGTGCATCGGCAGTAACCGTTCATGGCAGAACAAAAGAACAGATGTATGCTCCGAGTGTGAACGTTGATATTATCAAACAAGTGAAAAACGCAGTCTCAATTCCCGTAATCGGTAACGGTGATATAGTTGATATTTTTTCAGCCGCAAAAATGTACGAGGACACCGGTTGTGACCTGATAATGGTTGGCAGAGGAGCATTGGGATGCCCATGGATTTTTCAGCAGATTTCAGCATATCTGAATACGGGATATATCATTCCGGACCCGCCTGTTTCACAGAAAATGCTTATTATGATTAAACATATTGAAAGCCTTTGTGACGAAAGAGGTGAAAGAATAGGTATGCGTGAGGCAAGAAAACACGCATTGTGGTATACTAAGGGGCTTCGAGGTGCAGCCGAATACAGACGCCAACTTTCTGCGATTGAAAATATTGATGATTTAAAAAGAATAGCAGTACATATTGCAAATGACAATAAATAATAATCAGCCGGTACAGTTAAGTATCGGCTGAAATTTTTTTGTTTATGAATTGGCTGATGCATTTTCAGCTTGTTTTCTCGCTGCAATTTCGTCAACCATCTGCTTCTGCTTCTTTTCAGTAATAGAATAGAAAAGCATTGGGATGATTGTGCCAACCATACTGATTGCACAAGAAAGAATAAGCACGTTCCACAAAATACTTGGTCCGTCAGGATTTGTAAATGCTTCAGTAACAGACTTTGACGGGTCAATACCTGCCCAACTGTAAGACATAACGCCTACAAAAGCACCAACAGCCATGCCAATCTTATTGATAAGTGTCTGCATAGCAAAGCAGATGCCTTCAGCTCTCTCGCCTGTTTTCCACTCAAGATATTCAACGGTATCACCGATCATAGCGTATGTGATGATATTGTTAACACCCTGAGGAATACCGAGAAGAACAAGTCCTATAGCACATACAACAAGTTTCCAAGGTGCATCGTAGCCAATGAAATACATTGCAAATGAAACTACAGCACCAAGTGCGTGAACAGCTATATATGACCATTTTTTTGTAAATTTCTTTGACATCCAAGGAACAAGAATTGAAGCAACAAGTCCACCGGGAACAACAAGCATTGTAATAAGGCTGTACCAACCTTCATTCTGAAGAACATATTTAGCAAAATAAAGACCGCCTGTGTATGTATATACCGTTCTTGCTCCGCCGAGAACACCGGAAAGAACTATAAGCAAAAGCTCCTTATTCTTGAATAAAAGCTTAAGATTATGACCGAGTGAAGGTGGTGTATCTGTGGATGTGAAGCGTTCCTTTGTGTTATTAAAGCCGTAATAGAACATTGGTATTGCAGCAACAACACATACAGCAGCACAAATAAAGTAAGTCCACTTAAGTTTTTCGGGATCATTATATTTCTTATTAACCGCATCAGTGATGATAGGCACTACAACTGTAACAATGCCTGCACCGAGTGTGCAAAGAAGACGTGTAATTGTAAGTATATTACCACGTACGGTTGTATCATTAGTAAGACAAGTTGAAAGCCCCCAATACGGAACATCTGCAACTGTATATACCACTGACCATATAACATAGATTATTGAAACAAAAACAAATGTTTTCAGTGTTCCTGCCTCAAGGAAAGGATTGAAGCATATCACTGTCATAACCGCAATAGGTATAGCCATCCACTTAAGATAAGGGCGACACTTACCCCATTTTGTTCTTGTCCTGTCAACAATTGAACCCATGATTGGGTCGTTAAGAGCATCAAAAATTCGTGTTGCAAGCATAAGGAAAGCAACTGCTGTTGCACCTGATACGGCACCAAAAATACCGTTTTCACCAACACTACCGAATAAAAGTGCATCAGTTAAAAACACTGTCAGATAAGAACCTATAATTGTACATACAAGATTCTGACCGAAGCCTGCAATACCGTAGGCTAATGCTTCCTTTGGCTGTACACCTTTTCCGGGTGTGGTTCCGTATAACTTGTGCATTAACGGAATTTCATTGAGTTTCATTTTTTACCACCTTGTCTTTCATCAATTAATGTTATAAGTGTATCACATTTATAAAAAAAATACAATACTTTATTAGAATTTTGTTATTTTTGAATTAAAAGAGCTTTTCTTGTTAAGACTAAGGTTACAGTATATCAAAATATACTGATAATAAATAATATGTTTAAAACAGATTTTCCGGCTGATTAGCTCCCTTGAAAAAGGGTACATAAAAAATGTTTTATAAATTTTTAATTTACTATTGCTTTTAATAAAAAAATATATTATAATAGCTATCGGAATTAAGAGTCCGATTTCAGTCATGCGGCGTGTTGGTCCTGTGCGACGGAGCGCTGTGAACCATGTCAGGCGGGGAACCGAGCAGCATTAAGCGGTATGCCCGTGCGATACAGTTCGCCTGCTCGCCGTATGACCGAGGTCAGACTCTTTTTTTATTTTAAGAGTATTATGTAATTAGGAGTATCATCGGATTGTATAGAGTATTATACAGAAAATGGCGTCCTCAGACTTTTAAAGATGTTTCGGGTCAGCCACATATAACAGAAACCTTGATGAATGAGGTCAGGGAATCCCGTCTTGCTCATGCCTACCTGTTTACAGGGTCAAGAGGTACGGGCAAAACTTCGTGTGCAAAGATTCTTTCAAAAGCTATAAACTGTTTGCACCCTGTTGACGGTAATCCCTGTAATGAATGTGATATCTGTCGAGGAATAGACAGCGGTGCTGTACTTGATGTTGTTGAGATTGATGCAGCAAGTAACCGCGGCATTGATGATATAAGGGCGTTGCGTGAAGAATCTGCATTTACTCCCGCACAGGCAAAATTCAGAGTTTACATAATTGATGAGGTTCATATGCTCACTATTGAAGCATTTAACGCTTTGCTGAAAACTCTTGAAGAACCTCCCGAACATATTGTATTCATTCTTGCTACAACAGAGGTGCAAAAACTCCCCTCCACCATTCTTTCAAGATGTCAGAGGTTTGATTTCAGACGAATATCGGTTGAAGCTATTGTAAACAGATTGAAATATGTTGCCCAACAGGAAAATGTTATTCTTGATGATGATGCGGCTGTTCTTATTGCAAGAATTTCGGATGGCGGTATGCGTGATGCACTTTCAATATTTGACAGATGTTTAAGTATTTCTGAAAATGTTAACGTTGATGTCGTTTCGGATGCTGCCGGTATAATGAGCAAATCTCATTTGTTTGATTTATCAAATGCTTTTCTTAATAAAGATACTGCTAAGGCACTTGCTATTGTTGATGATTTGCACAATTCATCCTGTGATACGGAGCGTCTTTGCACAGAGCTTACAAATCATTTCAGAAGTTTGCTTGTTATAAAATCTGTCAAAAAACCTGAGGAAATACTCGTTTGTACAAACGAGGAGCTTGCAGAATTGCGTGAGCTTTCCGGGCAATTCAGCATTGAGGAAATCCTCTCAATTATGAATATTCTGTCTGCCACGATAGCATCTATAAAAATTACTCAGAACAGGCGAATCGAAACAGAAATGGCGATGATAAAAATATGCTCACCTGAGGCGACAAGTGATATTTCTTCTCTTTATGCAAGAATTGCACAGCTTGAAAAACAGGTAGCCGCACTGTCAATCGGCACAACTGTCCGTTATGAGGTGCATAATGAGTCTGTTCCTGTTGCTGAAACACACGCAACTGCTAAAGAAAAGTCAAAAGAAGAAATTTTGAGTTCACTTGTATTTGAGGATGATTCGGCAGAATATGAAGATGATGATGCTCCGCCCTTTGACTTTATTCCGCAGGACTCTCCTGTTGGCGGTAATGAACCTGTGTTTGATGAATTACCTGCTCCGGATGATGCCCCCGTTTACGATTCAATGCCGGTATTTGATTCCAAGCCGATTGTTGATGAGCAGCCGGTATTTGACCCTGAACCTGTCAGCGAACAACCTGTTTTTGATCCGGAACCGGTGGCTGAAAAAGTTGCTCAGGCAGATAATTCATTCGGTGTCAGGACATGGACAAATTGTATAATTGAAGCGGAAAGAACTTGTCCGCCTATTACAGGTCATTTGCTTGACACAAAAGCTGAACTTGTTGGAGAATCAGTTGTAATTACAAATTATAACGCCGTGCTTCCTATGATTTTTCCTATGTGTCAGATTAAAGTTGAGGAAGCAGTTAAAAAAATTACGGGCAGAGCTTTGACCGTCAGATTAGGATAATATTTCCAGGAGGAACTTATATATGAAAGCAAGAATCCCTAACGCCAATCAAGGCGGCAACATGATGCAGAAAATACAGAAGATGCAGGAAGAAATGGCTAAAACTCAGGCTGCTGTTGAAGAAGCTGAGTTTACATCTTCCGTAGGCGGCGGTGCTGTTGAAGTTACTGTAAACGGCAAGCACGAGGTAAAATCTATAAAGATGCAGCCCGAAGTTGTTGACCCTGATGATATTGATATGCTCGAAGATTTACTTCTTGCCGCTATCAATGAGTCAATGAGAAAAGCTGATGCTACTATGGAGGCTGAAATGGGCAAGCTCACAGGCGGTCTTAATATTCCCGGAATGGGCGGTCTTTTTTGATGCAATATAATGCGATACCGCTTCAAAAGCTTATAGAACAGTTTGAACGTATGCCCGGTATAGGCAGAAAAACGGCACAAAGAATAGCTTTTTACATTTTAGGATTGCCTCAAAGTGAATCTAAGCTTATTGCTGATTCTATAATTGATGCCTGTACAAAAATTCACAAGTGTTCGGTTTGTTGCAATTTGACTGAAGATGATGTATGTCCGATTTGTAAAAACGATAAGCGTGATCACTCCATGATTTGTGTTGTGGAAGATTCCCAAAGTCTTATTGCCATAGAAAAAACAAAAGAATTTTCAGGTGTTTATCATGTTTTACACGGTGCGATCTCCCCTCTTGACGGTATAGGTCCGGAACAGCTCACTGTTAAGGAATTAATCGGCAGAATCGGCGACGACGATGTAAAAGAGGTTATTATTGCAACGGATTCCGATATAGAAGGTGAAGCAACTGCTATGTATTTATCAAAGTTGATTAAGCCTTTCGGCATAAAAATTACAAGAATTGCGTTTGGTTTACCTGTGGGAACTGGTATTCAATATGCTGATGAAGTTACATTATCAAGAGCAATAGACGGCAGAAGAAATATGTAAACGGAGGACTTTGTTATGGATAAAAAATTTGCATTAACTTATGACATAGGCACAACAGGTGTAAAAACTTGTGTATTTGAAATTTCCGAAACTATTAATCTGCTCGGTGCTGCTTCTCAGGGGTATAAGCTTTATGTATTCCCCGACGGCGGTGCAGAACAGGATCCCGATGAATGGTGGAGTGCTATGTGCACCACAACCGAAAAGGCATTGGAAAAAGCAGGTGTTACTGTAGACTGTATTGACGGTATTTCTTTCTGTTCACAGATGCAGGGCGTTGTACTTGTAGATGATAACGGTAATCATGTACGCAGAGCCATGAGTTATATGGATCAGCGTGCAAGAGAAGAACTTAAAAAAGGTCTTGCATACGGTTTTCAGATTGCAGGTGCAAATGTACCTAAGCTTTTAAAATCGTTACAGATTACAGGTGCCGTTGCGGCTTCTGTTAAAGACCCTGTATGGAAATATAAATGGGTTGAAGCACATGAGCCCGAAAACTTTAAAAAAGTACATAAATGGCTTGACGTTAAGGAATACTTGATTTGCCGAATGACAGGCGAATTTTGTATGACACCCGATTCGGCTTTTGCAACTATGCTTTATGATATCAGAAAAGGAAAAGAAGGCTGGAGTAAGGAAATGACGGATATGCTCGGTGTTAAATATGAGCATATGCCCGAAATTAAGCCTTGTGATGCAAAAATCGGTGAACTAACCGAAAAAGCAGCACAGGAGCTTCATCTTGTACCGGGTATTGCAGTTTTCGGCGGTGGCGGTGACGCTTCGCTTATTGGTGTTGGTGCAGGATCGGTTGAAATGGGTGATACACACGTTTATTCAGGCACATCCGGTTGGGTATCAACGGTTGTTGACAAAAGTATTGTTGATGCTAATGCGATGATTGCGGCTATCGTTGGTGCTGATAAAGGTAAATATAATTATTTTGCAGAGCTTGAAACAGCAGGAAAATGCCTTGAATGGGCAAAAGATCATCTTTGTCTTGATGAGGTTGGTATTTACCTTATGAAAGAAAATGTTGCAGAAAGCTATGAGGCAAAATATACAAGCCTTTATGATTATATGTCAGAGGTTATTGATAAAGTGCCCGCAGGTGCAAACGGCGTTATTTTCACTCCTTGGCTTCACGGAAACCGTTGTCCGTTTGAAGACCCCAATGCAAGAGGTATGTTCTTTAACCTCAGCCTTGACACAGGTAAATCAGAGCTTTTGAGAGCTGTTATTGAAGGTGTTTGCTTCCACTTGAAATGGTTTGTTGATGTTCAGGAAAAGAAAATTAAAACATCCGATAAAATCCGTTTTGTAGGCGGCGGTGCCCTGTCGCAGGTTACCTGTCAGATTCTCTCGGATATTACAGGTAAAACCGTTGAATCCGTTGATAGTCCTCAGAATGTCGGTGCTGTCGGTGCGGCAGTTATAGTTGCTTGCGGACTTGGTATGATAAACGGTGTAAGTGAAGCTAAAAAACTTATACCCGTTGTTAAAACGTATACGCCAAATGCGGCAAACCGTGATGTATACAAAAAACAATATGAAATATTTAAAAATCTTTATAAATCAAATAAGGCTAATTTTGCCGCTCTTAACGGTTAAATTGCCTGAAAGGACAAAAAATAATGATAGAATTAAATTCAGTATTTTCAACTCTTTTAACAGAGCTTGAACCAACAATGAAAAGCCTTGATTTTACCCCGGATATCCCCAACGGTACAGAAAAAGGGGCAATTCCCGTTTTTTCAAGAGATAAAGCACAGTATATTGCTTACAGCGGTGAAAAGGGCAAAATAAGAATTTTATTTAATGATAACAAAATTCGTCTCCTTCTCGGTGATAAAGACGCAAAAAGTGTTGATGACAGCGATTATACGCTTCTTGGCAGTTTTCTGCTTGTTCTTGAAGAGTATGAGCTTCGTGATGTTAAATCAGTTGCAAATGAAATAAGTGAAAATCTTTCAGAAGAGCTTACACCTAAAAAGATTGCTAAAAGACAGCAGAACATCAAAGCTCAGGCAACCGTGTCACGTGCTGCAGTAAAAAACGGTTCTCTGTTGTATGATTCTGCAACACTTGCGTTAAGACTTGCAACATTATATCCTCAGCTTAAAGATGAATACAAAGAACATCTTGCAATATATGATGAATTTCTTTGTGAAGATTTCTTTATAAATCATGTTAATCCTCATGTTTTTGCTACAATCAAGGAAAATAATCCTCAGCGTATGAAAAAGCTTTTCGGCATTCTTAATGAAATTTTCGATGACGGCACTAACGAGGTGCAGGATGTTATTATTGTTACCATGCTTTCTTCATACGATTATGAGGACAATATGTATCAGTCAGTTCTTAGCTGTGTAAGTGATACCATTATGGAACCTTTTATAAAAGTCAATAAAAAGGTGAAAAATGTTAAGTCAGTAAAGATGCGTCTCGAAAATCCGCCAAAATACAAGATAAAGAAACAAAAAAAGAGTAAATCTGCTATGCAGAGTATTCTCAATCAGTAAAAATTGAGCACCTGATAAAATAATCGGGTGCTTTTTTATGCAAAAATATTGAAAATCAGTTGGTAATTTGTTATAATATTGGTAGAATTAAATAGGGGGGTAACATATGAGTAATTTTGTTATAACTATTTCAAGAAGTTGCGGAAGCGGTGGCAGTTATGTTGGTGAGGAGCTTGCAAAAAAACTCAATATTAAGCTCTATGAACAGGATATATTACAGCTTGCATCTGAAGAAAGCGGCATAAGTCTTGACCTTTTTGCAAGAACCGATGAAGAGCTTAAAGTCAATCCCCTGTTCCGTTTTTCAAAATATATTTACAGGGGCGATTTAATTCCGCCCTCAAGCAGTGAATTTACATCGGAAGAAAATCTTTTTAATTATCAGGCAAAGGTATTAAAAGAGCTTGCTGAAAAAGAATCATATATAGTAATCGGCAGATGTGCGGATTTTGTGCTGAAAAATTGCGTAAGGCTTGTGCGAGTTTTTGTATATGCAGACAAATCTGACAGAATCAATACGGAATCAGACCGACTTTCAATTTCTCTTAAAGATGCGGAAAGCAGAATTGAAAAGGTTGATAAAAAACGTAACGAGCATTATAAATATTTCACAGGCAACGACAGAATGGATGTGGAAAACTACGATATATGCCTTAATACATCAAACCTGTCATATGAAAAATGTGCTGAACTGATAATTGATTATCTTAAAAAGAACGAAATAATATAAGAAAACAACTCTAAGCACTTCTATTGTGCGTTCGGGTGAAATAATCCAAAAAATAGCTGTACAGTCGGTGCTGTACAGCTTAATTTTATTTGATTACAACTTTTATAAAGATTTTTTTACCTTTCTTAATAACGACATAGCCTTTATCAAAATCGGCTGTTGCAATCGTTGCAACAGGTGAAGAGGGTTTTACGTCGTCAACGGAAACGCCGCCTTGCTCAATAAGTCTTCTGCCCTCTCCTTTTGATTTTGCAATACCTGCTTTAACAAGTACCTCATTTACAGCAATAGCACTGTCAACAAAATCATCAGCAGAAAGTTCAAATGTGGGCATTGTATCAATATTTGTGTTAGCTCCGAAGAGAGATTTTGCTGTGTTCTGTGCCTTAGTGGCTTCTTCCTCGCCGTGAACAAGCTTTGTAAGTTCAAAAGCAAGAATTTCTTTTGCTGTATTAAGCTCACTTCCCTGCCATGAATCCATTTTTTCAATTTCTTCAAGAGGTAAGAATGTGAGCATTCTGATGCATTTAAGCACGTCACCGTCGTCAACATTTCTCCAATACTGATAGAATTCGTAGGGAGATGTCTTGTTGGGGTCAAGCCAAACAGCACCCTTTGCCGTTTTACCCATCTTCTTACCCTCTGAATTAAGAAGAAGCGTGATTGTCATAGCATAAGCATCCTTACCCAGCTTTTTACGGATAAGTTCTGTGCCGCCGAGCATATTTGACCATTGGTCATCACCACCGAACTGCATATTACAGCCGTAGTTTTTGTAAAGATGATAAAAGTCATAGCTCTGCATAATCATGTAGTTAAATTCAAGGAATGAAAGTCCTTTTTCCATTCTCTGTTTGTAACAGTCAGCTCTGAGCATATTGTTGACGGAGAAACAAGCACCGACTTCACGTAATACATCAATGTAGTTGAGATTAAGAAGCCAATCGGCATTGTTCACCATCTGAGCTTTACCGTCGCCAAACTCGATAAATCTTTCCATTTGTGTTTTGAAGCAATCACAGTTGTGCTGTATGGTTTCCTTTGTCATTACTTGACGCATATCTGTTCTGCCTGAAGGGTCACCAATCATTGCAGTGCCTCCGCCGATAAGAGCAATAGGCTTATTTCCTGCCATCTGCAATCTCTTCATAAGACAAAGTGCCATAAAGTGACCTACATGAAGGCTGTCTGCTGTAGGGTCAAAACCGATGTAAAATACGGCATTACCTGTATTTATAAGTTCTTTGATTTCATCTTCGTCTGTTACTTGTGCAATAAGACCTCTTGCGACAAGTTCGTCATAAACTGTCATTTTTAATATCCTCCAAATTATTTATATTTTTTTAATACTTCATAAGCTTGTTCTGCGTCTTCGCAAAAATTGTCTGTTGATGCCTCTATTGATACTCTTTTGCAACCTGCATATTCAAGAGCTTCAAAAAATCCTGAATAATCAAATTCTGTATCGTTTTTCATATATATTCTTTTATGTTCAGGATGATTGGATACGGGATTTGATATGTGAGCATGGCGAAGAATACCTTTAAGCTCTCTTACATCGTCGTATGTATCACCCTCTACATACATGTGATATAAGTCACCGAGTGTACCTACATTTGGCATATTTATTGCAGATGCAAGCATTCCGCCCTCTTTTATTGTATTGATAATGTTTGATTCAGCCTTACAAAGAGGCTCGAATACAAAATCAATTCCATAATTTGCCGCTATTGGTGCAACATAATTTCTTACAATATTAATAATGTCGTTAATTCCTTTACTGTAGGGGTATCCGTCCGGGAGATTTCTTGCTCCGCCTGAACCCATAACAACCATTTTAATTCCGACTTCTGCGGCTCTTGAAAAGCCTTTCCTTAAATAAGCTTCAATTTGTTCATAGTTTATGTTTTCACCTGTGATTTTAAGTTCACCGGGAATAAAACAGTTTGCGGCTTCACATTTAATATTCTTTTCTCGGATTAACTTGAGAAATGCAGAATATGAATCTTCATCAGCTCTTGTAAGTGCGCCGAAATTAAGCTCTGCATAGTCAAAGCCGATTTCAGACGCAATTTCAACTTTGTCCATACCGCAACATACGCCTATTTTCATATAATACTCCCCTTTTTATGTTTTTCGGCATCAGTTATCAGACGCTCGGCAGATTCAAGGTGAATCCTGTCGTTTTCGTTGCCGCCGATAATTCTTGATATTTCGGCAATTCTGCCCTCGTTATCAAGTTGAGTTACTGATGTATATGTTTTTTCGCCCTTAACAGCTTTTGAAATAAACAAGTGATTATCAGCAAAAGCAGCTATTGACGGGAGATGTGTTATACAAATTACTTGCCTGTTTCGTGAAACATCGTATATTTTAAGTGCAATCTTTCCTGCTGCTCTGCCGCTTACACCTGAATCAATTTCATCAAAAATCAATGTATCTGTGCCGTCTTTATCAGCCAGAACACTTTTGATTGCAAGCATAATTCTTGATAATTCACCGCCTGATGCTATTTTTGCAAGAGGCTTTGCTGTTTCTCCTCTGTTAGCCGATATAAGAAATTCAATATCGTCAATTCCCGTATCGGAAAAAGCTGTTCTCTTAAAGGACACGTGAAATTTTGTTTCGGGCATATCGAGAAATGAAAGCTCTGTCTGTATTTGCTGAGCAAATGTTTCAGCCGCTGTTTTTCGTTTTGAGGAAAGTTCTTCAGCTATTGCTAATGTTCTTCTTTCACATTCGGCAAGTTGAATTTGCAGTTGAGCAAGCAATTCATCCGAATAAGTTATATTATGCAATTCTTCCCGCGCTTTGTCAAGAAAAATCAGCATTTCTTCTTCATTTTCGCCATATTTTTTTGAAAGACGGTATATTACGTCAAGCCTTTCTTCAATATCGGCAAGTTCTCTTTCGTCAAATGACATATTTTCAATAAGATTACTTATATCTGACATATAGGCATCGACGGTATATGCAATATCATTTACTGCATCAGCCATTGTTTTTACATCATCAAGAAATTCACAAGCTGATGACAAAGCTCTTGCTGCGTCGAAAAGCATTGTTGCCGCACCGTTGTAATCATCGCCGCCCGCTATTGCAGAATAAGCAATATTAAGTGAATCAGCAAGTTTTTGCGAGTTGGCAATTATCTTTCTGCGTGCAAGCAGTTCGTCACGCTCTCCGATTCTGAGGTTTGCTTTTTCAAGTTCATCAATCTGATATGTAAGCAAATCAATTTGTCTGGCTTTTTTTGCATCGTCAACAGTAATACTTGCAATTTTATTTTTTACAGACAGCAGTTCATCATAGCTTTCTTTGTATTCGGAAAGTAATTCTTCTACATCGGCAACGGCATCAATAAACGTATAGTGAAGCTCCGGATTCATCAGTTCTTGGTTATCGGATTGTCCGTGAATATTGATAAGGCTGAATCCGATTTGTCTGAGCATGGAAACAGTAACAGAGTTTCCGTTTACCTTGCAAGAATTTCTGCCGTCTTTTGTCATCGTTCTGCTGATAAGTAAGGATTTATCATTTTCGCACGGAATATCCATCTGTGATAAAATAGCCTGAGTTTTCTTTGAAATGTCAATAAAATATGCACTTACCGTTGCTTTTGATTCACCGCTTCTTATAAGCTCTCGGGAGGTTTTTTCGCCTAAAATTGCGTTTATAGCGTCAATAACAATAGATTTACCTGCACCTGTTTCGCCTGTCATACAGTTGAATCCTGCACAAAAATCAATGGATGCCTGTTCAATAATTGCAATATTTTCTATTTTTAAATTTAAAAGCAATTAAATCAATCCTTATTTAAACAATGTTTCAAGTTCATGCTTGGTGTTCTGTGCTGTACGCTCCGTTCTGCACAAAATAAAAATTGTATCATCACCTGCAAGTGTGCCCAACACATCAGACAGGCTTATTGCATCTATTGCAGCACATACAGCTTGGGCAGTTCCGGGATGACATTTTATCATGCAGATATTTTGTGCGTAATCAACTGAGGTTATGGACTCTGCAAAAATAGCATAATACTTTGTATATTTTTCGTCGCTTGTGCCTGCCTGCGAATATTTGTATTGACCGTTTAGGGCAGGTTGTTTTACAAGGCGAAGCTCTTTTATATCTCTTGAAACTGTTGCTTGCGTTACCTCAACTCCACATTCAAGGAGTTTTTCAAGCAGTTCTTCCTGTGTACTGACAGTATATTTTTCGATTAATTCAAGAATTAATAAATGTCGTTCTTTTTTCATTAATATTTCTCCGTAATCAGTTTTTCATTTTATTATAAAGTACGTCTGTGAACGTATCATCTTTTAAGAGAATGAATTTTACTTTTCTTGATGATTTTTTGATTTCTGCAGAAAATCCTACGCTGAAAGGAAAACTGTCGTTTCCGTCACAGGATACATATATCGGGAACTTGCTTTCGCCCTGATTTTCAATTTTTAAAACAGAATCGGCATTAAAAATAATGGTTCTTTGGTTTAATGAATGCGGACATATGGGCGTTAAAATAATACTTTCGATTTTTGGGTCTACAACAGGGCCGCCTGCAGAGAGATTGTACGCTGTTGAACCGGTAGGTGTTGAAATGATGAGTCCGTCGGATTTGTATTTGCTGACAAATTTATCGTTACAATAAAAATTGAATGAAGACATTTTAATCTGCTCACCTCTTGCAAAAACAACATCGTTTATGCATGAATCCGAATATATAATTTCACCGTCACGGTTACGAATGATTACGTCAATAACCATTCTTTCATCTGTAAAATAATTGCCGCAGAGGAGCTTGTTTAATAATTGTACCTCATCAGTTTCAAGTCCGGCAAGAAAAGCAAGGGTTCCTGCGTTAATACCGAGAATGGGAATGTTGTGCGGTAATGCCGACTTTGCGGCTCTTATCATTGTACCGTCTCCGCCGATAGCAATTATGATGTCAGTATCGGCAGATATTTTATCGGAGCTTTTAAATTCCACATTGTAATCTGAAAAATCACCGTAAAAATCATACTTTATATCAAGTTTTTCAAGTGCTGAACACAGACATAATGTTGAATTGTATGCATTTTCTTTTGTAAGATTCGGGATTAAAGTAACTTTCATTATTTACCTCTGAAATTTATTTATCGAGTTCGCTGTGTGATGATTCAACAACAGCATTAATATCAACGTTAACACTCTCATCGGAAGATTTTTTTAAATGAATAAGATATTCAATATTGCCCTCAGGTCCTTTTATTGGTGAATAATCAAGACCTAACACACAAAATCCGTTTTCTGTAGCAAAATCGTAGATTTTCTTAATAACTTCTGAATGAACTGCTTTGTCACGTATTACTCCGTTTTTGCCTACCTTTTCTCTTCCTGCTTCAAACTGAGGTTTTATAAGACATACACATTCTCCGTCTTCACGAAGTAAGGGGTATGCGGCAGGAAGAACAAGGCAAAGGGAAATAAATGAAACGTCAACAGAAAAAAAGTCAATATCATCGGGCACTTGTTCTTTTGTGACATATCTTATGTTGGTGCGTTCAAGATTTATAACACGCTCGTCACTGCGAAGTTTCCAGGCTAACTGACCGTAACCGACATCAATGCTGTAAACTTTTTTGGCTCCGTTCTGAAGCATACAATCAGTAAAACCGCCTGTAGATGCACCGATATCCATACAAATTTTATCTGTAAGAGTTATTGGGAATACAGACATAGCCTTTTTAAGCTTGTGACCGCCTCTGCTTACAAATTCATTTGTGCCGCGAACCTCGATTTTATCTGTTTCGGTAACGGTCACGCCGGCTTTTGTTGCTTTCATTCCGTTGACATAGACCTGACCTGCCATAATAAAAGCTTTTGCTTTCTCTCTGCTCTCGGTTAATCCTAAGTCAAATATTCTTGCATCAAGACGGATTTTATTACTCATTGTCTGTTACCTCCGTAATAAAGCTCACTATTGATTGCGAATCAAATCCATATTCTTTTAAAAGTATTGTGTCGGTTGCATGGTGGACGAATTTATTGTCAACTGCCTTAATAAGATATTTACCTTTATAGCCTGAATCTGTAAGCATCATATTGAAAATCTGTCCTACACCGCCGTTAAGCTCACTTTCTTCGTAAAAGAATATGTTGTTGCAGTTAAGTGTATCCGATACTGCATTTTTGTTGATGGGTTTGATTTTGTTTAATTTGATAATTTTGATATTTAAATTATTGTCTTTAAGAATTTCTGATGCCTTTGCTGCAGATGCAAAAAGTCTGCCGTAAGTGACAATGGCAATATCGGCTCCGTTATCACCGTAAACAATGTAATCATCACTTGAGAATGTAAAATCTTTCGGAATTTCAGGCTGAGAACCTTTATACATTCTTAACGCAACAACAGCGTTATCGTGATACAATGCTTTCATAAAACAGTTGTTCATTTCTGCGTAGTAAGTAGGTGAATAAACCGTTATGTCGGGTATGGTATTGAGAAAAGGAACGTCAAGCAAACCGTGGTGAGTTTCGCCGTCACCGGTAACAAAACCTGCTCTGTCAACGGCTATTATCATTTTGAGTTTTTGCAAAGCGGCATCATGTACAAGTTGGTCGTAACTTCTTTGTAAAAATGCAGAATATACCGCAAAAACCGGAATCATACCGCCTTTTGCAAGACCTGAACAAAATGTGACTGCATGTTCCTCTGCAATACCAACATCAAAAAATCTGTCGGGAAACTGATGCTCAAAATCGTGAAGTCCCGTACCTAATGACATTGCGGCTGTAACAGCACAAATTCTTTTGTCATTTCCTGCAAAGTGGCAAATTGCTTTGCCGAATTCATTTGAAAATGATGTTCCCGTTGCGTGAAACTCACCTGTATCAATGTCAAATTTAGAAATTCCGTGAAACACGCTTGGGGCAATTTCTGCAAAGTTATAACCTTTGCCTTTTGTAGTTTTTATATGAAGCAGAATCGGATAGTTTGCGGATTTTGCGGCTTCGAGAGCATCGGTAAGAATATCAATGTTGTGACCGTCTATCGGACCCATGTATCTGAAACCTAAATCTTCAAACATTGTACTTGATTTGTATAATGCTCTTTTTACGCTTGTTTTAAGTTTGAATATGGAATTTGACAGTTTTCTGCCGATGAACGGAATTTTGTTTATAATACGTTCCGTTCTGTCTTTCATTCTGAAATAAGCAGGTTTTGCTTTAATAACAGCAAGATGTGCCGCAAGCGAACCCACATTTTTGGAAATAGACATATCGTTATCATTTAATATTACAATCAGTCTTGAAGGTTCTCTGCCGGCATTATTAAGTGCCTCATAAACCATTCCGCCTGTGAACGCACCGTCGCCGATAACGGCGATTGCAGAGTTTTTATTACCTTTGAGCTGATTTGCTTTTGCAATACCGTATGCGGCAGAGACTGATGTGCTGCTGTGACCTGAAAAAAATGTATCATGCTCACTTTCATCGGGAGACGGAAAACCTGAGAGTCCGCCCAGTTGTCTTAGTGTTGAAAAATTATCGTATCTGCCTGTCAAGAGCTTGTGAACGTATGATTGATGACCTACATCCCATACTATTTTATCATGCGGAGAGTTAAAAACCCTGTGAAGTGCAATAGTGAGTTCAACTACACCGAGATTTGACGCAAGATGACCACCTGTTTCCGAAACTGTGTTAATCAGTGTTTTTCTTATTTCATCGGCAAGTTCATTAAGTTGTTCGGATGAAAGTTTTTTTACATCCGCAGGCTTTTTTATTGTAGGCAGTATTTTTAAATCATCCATTAGTTTTCTCCGTTATCAGGATTGTCTGTTTAGTAGGGCTGTTGTAAATTCGTAAAGATTTGACGTGTCACCGTCTATGTCGTTGAGTGCGAGCAGAGCGTTGTTTGTAAATTTTTCGGCTGTTTCTTTGGCTTTTTCTATGCCTAAAAGTGAAACATACGTTGATTTTCCTGCAATTATATCACTTGAGTTTTTATCTTCAAGAAAATCAAGAATATCATCTATTATCTGGAACGCAAGACCGAGATTTTCTGCATAGGTGATTGCGGCGGGAATGTTTTCGGGCTTGTCGGCGGCAATACATCCGAGCACACAGGCAGATTTTATAAGTGCAGCAGTTTTGAGATTATCCATAATAAATAACTCATCAATATTAAGAGCTTTGTTTTCTCCTTCAATATCAACAATCTGACCGCCGATCATACCGTTTACTCCTGCATAATCCGCAAGCTCCTTAACAGCCATCGCAATAGATTTTGCGTTTAAACCTGAATATGCAATACAGGAAAACGCATGGGTAAGTAACGCATCACCAGTAAGCAGTGCATTTGCTTCACCGAATCTGATATGTGATGCAGGCTTACCTCTTCGCATATCATCGTTATCCATACACGGTAAATCGTCGTGAATTAATGAATATGTATGAATAAACTCAACTGCGGCGGCAAATGGAATTGAAATTAAGGGATCTGCACCGCAGATTCTTGAAAACTCCATCGTAAGTACGGGACGGACTCGCTTTCCGCCTGCTTCAAGTGAATATTTCATCGCGTCTTCTATTATTTTATATGATTTGTCAGCTTTTGGTACAAAATCCATAATGGATTTTTCAAAAGCCTGACGGTGTTGTTCCATAATGTTATTCATAATTATTACCTTATTTTACTGATAATTCTGTTATTTTTGATTTTGCGTTTTCAAGCAGAGCCGTACAATATCCCGACAGCTTTGTTGCTTCATTATAAAGTTCTACTGTTTCTTCAAGGGGCAAATCACCCTTCTCAAGCTTTGCTATAATTTTTTCAAGTTTTTTTACAGCTTGCTCGTATGACATTTTTTCCATTTGTTATTCCTCCGCAATAATTTCAGTAACACGGCATAGTGCTTCGCCGTCGGAAAATTGTAATTTAAGTTGTTCTCCCACGCTGACTGATGAAACGGTCACTACCCTTTTACCTTGTGCGTATGCATGAATATACCCTTTTTTCAGCATTTCAACGGGATTGAGCATCTTCAGCTTTTCGCTTAAAACTTCAAGTGTTGAAAGTTTACTTTCCATCGTAAGTTTTATTGCTGAATTTAATCTTAAATCAAGTGCAGTTAATTCGGCAATTTGTTTTTCAAGTTTTTTCTTCGGGTCAAGTGAAGACAGTATAAGGTTGACATTGGAAATATGCAATTCTCTTTTCTCTATAAATGATGAAATTGCATTGTCCATCCTGTATATCAAACCGTCATTAAGCTGATAAAACTCTTCAATATCGGGAACGGAAAGTTCGGCTGCTGCTGAGGGAGTGGGGGCTCTTAAATCTGCCGCAAAATCACAAAGAGTGAAGTCTGTTTCATGACCTATGCCTGTTATTATCGGAATTTTTGAAGCGGCAACAGTCCGTACAAGCATTTCGTCGTTATATCCCCATAAATCTTCAACAGAGCCACCGCCACGGCAGAGAATTATAACATCTGCGGCTTCTGTTTTGTTTATGTGTTTAAGCATGGTTATGTTTTCGCTTGCACAGTTAACACCTTGTGCCGCAACGGGACACATAATAATTTGAGCAAGCGGATAACGGCGTGAAATAACATTAATTACATCCTGTACAGCCGCGCCTACGGGAGATGTTACAACTGCAATTTTTGTCGGGAATGACGGGATTGGGCGTTTTAAACTGTCATCAAACAAGCCCTCATCCGCAAGCTTGTTTTTCAGTTGCTCGAATGCAAGCATTAACGCACCTGCACCTTCAGGCTCCATAGACTCAACATAAATCTGATATACCCCGTCACGCTCAAAAACCGAAACTCTGCCTGTCACATAAACACGCATACCGTTTTCGGGTTTAAATTTTAATGCTTGGGCATTACGTGCAAACATAACTGCTTTTATTGCTGACTGTGAATCTTTTAATGAAAAATAACAGTGACCTGTTTTGTAATGGTTTACAAAATTTGAAATCTCACCGATTAGCAGGACTTTACTGAGTCGTTCATCGGATTCAAAATTCATTTTTATATACATATTAAGCTGTGAGACTGTCAGAGCTTTTGATGTAATCATTTTCTTTTCTCCTTGAGATAAGTGAGGTAAGCAATACCTGCGGCATTGTCAGATGAATAGTAAGGTTCGGCAAAATATCCGCCGAATTTTTTTGAAAGAGTGTTGTTGATGATTGTGTTTGACATAACACCGCCTGCATAGATAACTGGTAAATCACCGCATTTGTTGAGAGCATACTCCGTCATATTTTCTATTGCAGTGCAGACATAACTTATGCAGAATTTTGCTATATCTTCTCTGTGTTCTCCGTTATCAAGCATTTGCCTGCATTTGTTTTCAAGACCCGAAAAACTTACTGAACCGTCACGCATATAGGGATGTGTTTTGTAAACTTTATCACTCATGAGCGAGAGTTTGTCAAGCTCTGCACCTGCGGGAAAATGCAGACCTAACATGACGCCTGCACGGTCAATGGCTTGTCCGGCTTTAAGGTCAAGTGAGGATGCCAGCATCTCAATGTTGAATATGTTATCAGAATCAGGCTGAACGAGTAAAACATCCGTTGTTCCGCCCGAAACGTGAAATGCAATAAATTGTTCGTTAACAAGATGTGTTTGTTTTGCAGACCAGACAGCCGCTGCAATATGACCTGCCTGATGTGAAAAAGAGTAGTTGTTTACATTGAGAGTTGCCGATAAAACATTTGCAAATCCCTCACCTACGGAGAAACAAGGCATGTATGAGCCGTCAACATCTCTTGGTGCGTGTGAAAAACCTACTGCTGAAATGCAACCTGAAAATTTACCGCAAAGCTCGGATAAAAGCGGCGGAAGATTTTTTACATGGTGAAAAACAGCATCAGATTGTCTGAGACCGAGCTGACCGTCTGTAACGGGCAAAAACTGTTTTTTAGAGTAGAATACGTCGTTTGCATCGTCATATACGGCACATGAGGACGTATAATTACTCGTATCAATGCCGATGAACATTACTCAGTTGCCTCAGCTTTTATCTTTTTTGCTACTGTTGATAAAAGACCGTTTACAAAGCGTGAGTCATTTTCGGGCGCATATTTTTTTGCAAGTTCAACAGCTTCGTTAATTGAAACAGAAAGCGGAATATCATCGAATTTTGTCATTTCGCAAATAGCCATACGAAGAATTGCAACGGCAACCTTGGAAATTCTGCTTATTCTCCAGCCGGGTCTGAGATTTTCAGTTATAATTGCATCAAGGGTTTCAATATCAGCAAAAACCGCTTCGCTGAGTTTTTTTGCAAATTTGTCGATTACAAAAATATCAGCATCTTTTGCCGCGGCTGCTATATCTTCCACCGATGACTCCATATTGAATTCTTTTTCAAAAATAATAATAAATGCCTGCTCTCTTGCTTCGCTTCTTTTCATATTTTTTTACCTCCGCATAACGCCAATCAGCCCTCGGCAATCCGAAGGCTTTTAATTTTAATACAATTATAACACAAAATAAAAATTATACAACCATTATTTTGCTGCAATTATTGAAATTTTTTCATGAGATACATCAGTATTGTTTATTATAATTTCCTTTATCTGTAAAATTGTATCTTCGGAAACGGCGTATTCGTCAATAATCACTTCAACTCCGTTATCAGATATAACCGCAACACATCCGCTGCCTGTTTTGGCTTCAACAAGATTTTCGATATTCGTCTGTTCTATTTTTCGCTGAGTCATAATTGCAAGAGTGTCTGACGCATTTTTAACTGAAGTCGAATCTGCCTGACTGCCGTTTACAATCTCTTTAAGCGTTGCAACTGCTTCGTCATAAGTGTTATCTCTTGAGAGCTTTGCTGATGCGAAATATTCATCGCTCACATCTGTTGAGTTAACGTAAATTGCATCACCTAAATTTTGCGAATCCACATTATCAGAATCAATATCAGACTCGCCCATTACTTGTTCTATGCTTGTATCAGGAGTTGTAAGATACCAGTTGGCAAGAACGGCAATACCTAAAATCAGCACAAGTGAAGCTAAAATTGCATGTTTTTTTCGTGTTGTAATTTTCATTATAAATTTCTCCCTATTTTATCATTTTGAGGCTTTTGCCCCTACGTATACTCTGTCTGAGCCAATGCCGAAAAGGCTTGTGACAAGTTGAGTAATTTCAGCTTTTATTACAGCACTTCCCCCTCCCTCGCAGACAACAACAACACCTAAAACATCAGGACTCTTTATGCTTACCACCAGTCCCGAATCACCGTCTCCCGAATCATAAATAACTATCTCGTTTTCCATTGATGATGAATCGGAATCGTTCTGAGATTTATTGTTTTTTGCATAAATATACTCTCCTGCCGATGAAATACTTACCATAACACTTACTTTTCCGACACCGCTTATTTGCGAAATGGTTTCACAAAGTCTTTCTTCAAGATTTGATTCAATCTGTTCAATAGTCATAACTGCTGTTGTATTGCTGTTAACATTGTCCTCAGTAGTATTTATGCTGTCGGAGGTAAAAAAATTACTTAGTACAAGTAAAAAAAATCCCAATATACCTGCAAGAATAATAAAAGCTGATTTTTTGTCATTTTTCAGTTTTTCTGACAATTCTTTAATATTCATATAATATTTTTACCTCCGGTATAACACCTGTAAGTGAACCTACTGTTGATTTTATCTTGTCTATACTGTTTTCGTCCTCCGGATATACAGTAACGGAAATCGTTGTTAATTGATATGTGCTGTTATAATTTTCCCATGATACATCAATGTAATAGTCAGTATTACATACGGTATCAAGGCTGTTTTTAATGATATTAACCACTTCATCTTCTGCCATATCTTCAACATATGCATTTAAACCGTTGCTGTAAGGCAGAATAACGTCTTCGCTGTAATCAATATTAATATCTGAAAATACATCGTTATTCAGAATGCTTATAATTGACAGTATCAACAGAACGGCAAAAGCAACCTCAGCACATTTTTTTACTGTTCCGTCGGGAAGTAAGAAACGGAGCACTCCCGAAGCGATACAGATTATGCAAAGCGTTATTGCCCATTGTTTTATATTGTCCATACAGCTCACTTACTTCCCATTAAAATTACCATGCCTGTTGATACGATAAATATGTATGCACAGAATAATATGACTGATTGCAGTGTTGTGATAACGAATTTTAATGAACCGAGCACATTACTTGCATTTTGTTGTGAAAAAACAGCACATATATAAGATGAAAATGAGAGAATTAACGACCACAGTATCAATTCGCATATTACAGGCAGGATAGTAACCGTGATTATGATTATGCCCGTAACGCCTATAGTGTTTTTCATTAGTGAAACTGTGGCAAGAACTGACGAAAGCCCTTCGCTCAGTGCACCTCCGACAACAGGAACAGACGTTCCTAATATAAACTGTATACCTTTTACTGATACTTTATCTGCACCTGAAGAAAGCAGATTTTTAATTCCTGCTATTCCCGTGAAAAGTGCAGAACAAAGTCCGAGAATCACAGTGAAACATTTTTTTATTGCAGACAGAACCGAGTCACCTTTAATCGACGGTGAAAATGTCATGCATACTGCTAATACAGAAAATATCATAAGCAAGGGGGTCAAAAATTCCGAACACACGGCTGTAATTATTTCTGCGGCATAAACGGTTATTGCATTGTAACTTACGGCAAGTGCGGGATTGCCTGAAAATGAAGCTATTGCTGCGATTATAGGAATAAGTGTTTTTATAAGTATGCTGACAGATTCCAATGCAGTTGATGATTTTGATATACAGTTCATTAAATCGGAAAAAATTATCAAAGATATGAAGATTACCGATATACATTCAAAAAGCGTTTTAATACTGTTGTTTGTTATGTAACAGTTGCAGACAGCAAACAGAAGTATAATGCCAATTAAGGTGATAAATGTTTTTATCGGTTCTGTAAGACTACCTTTGAAAATACCAAGTAAAAGTTCGCCGATATCTTCTAAACTGATATTATTAAGCTCTTCTGCTGTGAACTCATTAAGTCCGAGTTTTTCCAATAAAGTTTTTGTTTCTTCATTAACGTTATCAAGTATTTCATCTACAGCCTGTGTTTTATAATCATTTTCAGCAAAAGCCGTAAAGGAAACAGTAAATAAAATAAGTGTTAAAATAACAATAAATAAAAGTCTTTTCATTTTATCAATTCCGTTGCAAATTCGGATATAGCTTGTACCATTGGAATTGATAATGCAAGTATTATTGTTTTACCTGCAAATTCAACCTTTGATGCAAGTGCGGTTTCTCCCGAATCTTTACAAATATCGGCTGTGAATTGAGTAATAATTGCAACTCCCGATATTTTTAGTATAATTTTAAAATAATCTTTGTCGATGTAGTCTGATTTAGTGATATCCGAGTAAAAATCAAGAACATCGCAAAGAAATGGGTAAATTGTCCACAGTAACAGTATTACGGATGCTATTTCAACAAGTATGGTATATTCGGGAGAGTATTTTTTTACAAGTAAATATAGTACTGCGGAAATCAATGCGATACCAATAACACTAATCATAAATCAAACACCGCTTCTATGTAGTCAAACAGTTCCTTTAATGATGGAATCAGTATCATCAGCACGATAATAAGACCTGCAAGCGTTGTTACCATTGTGTACTCATCACGCCCCGAACGAACGAGAACCTGATTAAGAATTGCTACTATAATGCCTACTGCGGCAATTTTAAATAATATTGCAACTTCCATTATTTATCTCCGTTAAATCAGAATAAGTATTACCGTCAGACCAAATGAAATTGCAGAAACGGAATACAGTTTGATTTTTCGGTCTTTTTCATTTAATAGGCGGTTCTTGATTTCAGTAAGCTCTGTAATTGATTTTTCGCCGTATGCGTCAAGTTTTTCTATTGAAGATGAGCACATATCTGCAAAAAAATTTTTTATATGCGTTCTTTCTTGAACGGTAAATTTCATTTTTGAACTGTCAACGGCATTCTTCCATGCTGTTACGGGCTCTGCACCGTTACCTATAAAATCTATGTATCTTTTTGCGATATCATTATTTGCGTTGGATTTTATTATGTCGGTAACGGAATCGGAGAAATGTACAGCTCTGTTTTTCATGTATTCAAGATATCTGATTATTTCTTCAATATGTTTAAAGTGCAACATTTCTTTTTTTATATTCAGATATACCGCTGCTAAAGAGGCTGACATTATCAGAATTATTCCCGCTGTTTTCATTAAAAAGCTCCTTTACTGTGTAAATTTTATCAACGGTGCACGGACAGGGTTTTTCGTTAAGGATTACAGCGTAATCAAAGCAACCGGTTTTCAGTAATTTGTATGAGGATTCTCTGTTTAGTAATTCATCCTTGCATTTTGCATGAGTGCTTACGATAAATCTTATGCCCGAATCCATGCCTTTTATGATATTTTCGCATTCTGAAAGTGTAGCAATTTCGTCACAGATAACAATATCTGGAGATAATACACGAACAGCCTGTATTATACCCAAATCCTTAGGATAACCTCTTAAAACATCAAGATTAACGCCGTCTGTCATTCCCATTTCATAGCGTTCATCAATCAATACGCATTTTTTATAGCCGTATGTGTACTCTGAAGATAATTTATATGCAATACTCTTTAGCAGAGTTGTTTTTCCCGAGCATGGTGGTCCTGCAAGTAACAAGCCTTTGAAGTCTGAACCAATCATATTTAGTATTGATTCCGATGCGTTTTTAAAATCTCTTGCTATGCGAATGTTTATTGATGTTATATTACTTACGGCAGAAACCGCTTTATCCTTGATGACGGCAGTACCGCAAAAACCGGCTCTGTTACCGTTTCCGAATGTTACAAATCCGTTCGCTATGTCATTTTGATGATTGTACAGCGAATAACCGCATACAGACAGCACGGTTTTGTGTATTTCATCGTCAGTTGTAATCACGGCATTTCTGTAATCCATTCCCGATACACTCATATTTTCTCTTACAAAAATTGTGCCGTATATACCGTACAAGACTAAAGGTTTGTCCGTTCTGAGTCTTATTTCAAATGTTTGTTCTTTAATCTCTTGGGGAATATTTGTAAGAATTTCTTTAAATTTTTTTGGTAATACATTTATTGCGTTATCAAATTCCAAATTCATATAATCACTTCCTGCTTAAATATATGACGACTTTATGATAAATATTATGAACTTTTGAAAAAAATATGAAATAAATTTAAACGTATTTGTTGACAAAATGCGAATAAACATATAAAATTATAAATGTGAGGTGTTATTTTATGAAAAATTACATTGATAATATAATCCGACCTAAAATTCAAGGTGACGGAGGAGAGATATTATTTGACTCCTTTGACGGTCAAGTTTTGACGGTTATAATGAAAGGTGAATGTTCTAAATGTCTCATTCTTGACAGATGTGTAAATTGGATACAATCAAGAATAGAATCTGATTTAAACAAAAAAGTTACGGTTACTGCTGTACGAAAAAAACCTTTTTTTTGGGATACATAAGGAGATAAAATTAAAATGGCACACATTGAAGTTGTAAGACGCAGTATGCGTCCTGAAGAATATACAGATTTGCGTTTTGGCTGGCTTAAAAGATATATATATGAACATAAAGCGGAAATTACGTCATTTCAGATAAGAGAAGCAAGGCAAACCGCAGAGATGCAATTTGAGTTTTATAATGAAATTCCCGTTCCTTTAAAACGTGACGATATGTATTTTTCGCCCGACGGTACTGCATTTATTGAAGCCGATGCTGTCATTCCAAACGAATTCATGGGCAAAGAAATACGCTTTATGCTTAAAACTGCCGCAGAAATGATTGTAAAAATCAACGGCAAGTATGCAGGCGGTATTGACCCTAACAGAAACAGTATTGTTATAAATCCGTTTATAAGTTCATCTAAAGTTCACATTGAAATTGTAGCATATAACCGTTCGAAACCGGATGATGAACGAAATCCGGAGTCTTTGTCAGTAAGAGGATGCCGTCAGATTTTTGAGGGCGGATATTTTGTGGTTGTAAATCAAGCCGTTCAATCGTTGGTTTATGATATTGAGCTTCTCCTTAACGTTGCAAAAAACGACTGTTTTAACGAAGATTACCGCCATCTTATTAATATTGAATTAGATAAAGCACTCAATCTTATTGATTTTGAAAATGTAACAACAGATGATGTTCTTGCGGCGGCTGACCATATTGAAAAGCGTATTTATTCGGCACGTGGATATGCAGGCAGCGGTAAAGTTGTGCTTGTTGCTCATTCACATCTTGATATAGCTTATTATTGGCGACGAATTCATGCAGTTCAAAAGAATCTGAGAACTGTGCTTATTCAAATGCGTCTTATGGATAAATATCCTGACTTCAGATATGCTCATACTCAGGCATACACTTATGAAACAGTAGAAAAATACTATCCTGAATTATTTGAGGAATTAAAAGAGAAAATAAAAAGCGGCGCTTTTGAGCCTGTTGGTATTATGTATGTTGAACCTGACTGTAATATACCATCAGCAGAAAGTCTTATCAGACAATGCCTGTACGGTCAGCATTATTACAGGGAAAAATTCGGTATTGATGTTGATACCTGCTGGCTGCCGGATGTATTCGGTAACAGTTGGATTTTACCGCAGATATTAAAAAAATCCGGCGTAAAATATTTTGTGTCCAATAAAATGTCCACTTGGAATGACACAAACAGATTTCCGCATAATAATTTTATATGGCGTGGTATTGACGGCTCGGAAATATATGCCTGCGTGCCGCCTACACATTTTATCTCATGGAATATGCCCGACCAGATTCAAAAAAATTGGGATGCATTTCAGGATAAAGCAACCGATACGGAAACATTACAGATGTTCGGATACGGTGACGGTGGCAGCGGTGTAACGGAAGAAATGATTGAGCTTATGCACAGATTTGAAAAGCTTCCCGTTATGCCCGAAACAAGGCACGTTACCGCAAAAGAGTTTTTGGAAGATAATTTTAATGATACCAAAGAGCTTCCTGTATGGGACGGTGAATTGTATCTTGAAATGCACAGAGGTACTTTTACAACCAAATCAGACATCAAAAAATGGAACAGAGAGCTTGAATATAAATTCAGAAATGCAGAAATTGTTTCGGTTATCCGTATGCTCAAAGGTGAGCCCTACCCTGCCGAAAAATTAAGAGACGCCTATAAAAAGTTTCTTATAAATCAGTTCCATGATATTCTGCCGGGCAGTCATATTACTCCGGTTTGCAGAGATGCTGTTGCTGATTATATTGATATAAACGCTCAGCTCGATGCTGTTCTCAATGAAAATTCCGATAGTTATTTTAATTCACTCGGTGAGATAGCAAGAACGAATATTACTTTTATTGAAGACAGTAACGGTGATGTAACAAGACTCGGCAAAAAAGGATTTTTTGCATATCCCGTAATTAAACCTCTTTCTTCTGCAATTATCGAAAAGCCAAAGAATACGGATACTGATTGGCTCATATGTGCTGATACTGTTGAAACACCGAATTATTCAATTCGATTCAATGAAGACGGCAGTTTTGAAAAGCTTTATGATAAACAGTACAACCGTGAATGGATCAGAGGAAACTTTAACAAATTGCATTTATACCATGATTACCCCGGTGTGTATGATGCATGGGATATTCTTCCTAATTATAAAGACAAGGAAACTCAATTAACTGTAGTAACGCCAACATATCTTTCTTTTGTAAACGGTGAGGTTGCAGAATTTACAACAGAGTTATCTACCAAAAACAGTAAATGGAAAATGATAATCCGACTTTTCAGAAATTCCCGCTTGATTGAGGTTGAAAATGTTGTTGATTGGAATGAAAGTCACCGTCTTGCAAAAGTAGAGTTTGCTCCCGATATCCTTGCCAGAGAAGTTGTTTGCGATACGTCGGCAGGCTTTATCAAGCGTGAAATGAATAAGAATACATCATGGCAACAGGCAAGATTTGAGGTTTGTCATCACAAGTGGTTTGATATTGGAGAAACAGGAGCAGGTATTGCCGTAATTAATAACGGAAAATACGGTATCGGCGTAGAGTCTGACAGCGTTTCACTCTCTTTGCTTCGTGCCACGGAAAGACCCGACCCGACATCTGATATCGGACACCATGAGTTTTCATATCTTATTGTTCCCCACAGCGGTGATTTTGTTGAAGCACAAATCAATAATATTGCTTTTGAATATAATGTGCCGCTTGTCAAAACTGAGCTTCAGTTGAATATGAGTATTGGTGATCTGCATCTCCAGTCAATGAAGTTGTCAGAGGATGGAACAAAAGTAATTATCCGCCTTTCTGAGCAAAACGGAAGACGAGGCACATTGGCAGATATCGGTCAGTTTGATGTTGTTGATATGACAGAAAAATATCTGTACTCTGCTGTTGAATATAAGTACAAACCTTTCGAAATTATCACTATCGCAATTAATGCGTCCGAGCTTAAAAATAAACTTTAATCAGGAGGTTAATAAAAAATGGACGAGTTAACCCAATTAATTAAGAAAAATATTAAGTTGAAGTATTCAAGCACAAGGCGTTTTGCCGAAGAGCTTGGTATACCGCAGACAACAATCGTGAGTGCAATCAAAAACGGCGTAAGCGGAACAGCATTTACAACTGTTTGTAAAATGTGCAAGGCACTTGATATCAAACTTGTTGACGGTATTTATCCCGTTGTTGTTACAGATAGTACAAGAAATATGCTTGAAAAACTTGCAAAACTTGATGAAAAAGGTATTCACACGGTTGCAACTGTTCTCGAAATGGAATACATCCGCTGTAACGCAGAGCTTACTCGTAACTATGTTAATGATGAAGAACTTGATTTGAAAGCTATTGTACTTGACAAAAATTTAGCTCCATCCAAAAAAGAAATTAACGATATGGTAAGATCTTTTGACTAAATAAAATTTCTCCCGATCCTGTATCGGGAGATTTGTATTTAAATTTATTTCTACTTGAAATATTCTGAGAATATGATATAATTAAATAGAAATTTTTTACAGGAGGTAGTAAAACTATGGTTGAAACTACATTGTCTGCTGTTGCACAGTGGCTCAACACCACTTTTGCTTCATTTGACTATTCAATTTTTGAGTTTTTCGGTAACGTTCTTCATGCTGATTGGCTCACCCCCATTGTAAGTGCATATACGCACCTTGGCGATTCGGAATTTATAATTCCTTTAGCTGTTGTGGGTGTTGTTCTTTGTGCCTTTAAGAAAACAAGAAAAGTAGGTATGACGCTGTTTCTTGCCATAATTGTCGGTACACTTATTACAAATGTATGTGTTAAGCCTATGGTTATGAGACCAAGACCGTTCCAATCGCTTGCAAATGATGCACAATTTATGCAGTGGTACACAGAAGCAGGTTCTCATCTTGAATCACTTAACAGAAGCTTCCCCAGTGGTCATACAACAGGTGCATTTGAAATTGCAACTGCATTATTCCTTACAATTTGCAATAAAAAAATCAAGTGGATTTTCCCTGTTTATGCTGTACTTATCGGATGTTCAAGAATTTATCTTATGGTACACTATCCTACTGATGTCATCGGCGGCATGATTTGCGGTATTGTTGCAGGTGTGATTGCATTCTTTATTGCAAAAGGCATCTTAAAGCTTCTTGAAAAGACAAAATTCAATGATTTTGACCTTGCTGAAGTTATTAAAAAGAAGAAACAAGCTTAAATCTTTAATCTGCATCTAAAACGGTGCAGATTTTTTTTAATTATCTATTGATTATTTTATTGATAGATGTTAATATTTTACTATAATCTAACAAAGGAGAATTTGTATGAAAGTTACAAAGAAAATTTTAAGCGTTCTCTGTGCGGTTTCAATCCTGTTCGGTTGTATGTGGATGTTGTCTTTTGCGGAAAGCTCAACAATCTACTACATTGATGCAATAAACGGTGATGACGCCAACAGCGGCTTGAGTGAAAATGATGCTGTCAAAACTATCAGCGGACTTAAAATCAATGATTATTCTGCAGGTACACAGTTCCTTTTTAAGAACGGCGGCAGATATGAAGCAGGTTTTATTCTTACCGAATGGTGCGGTACAAAGGAAAATCCCATTATTATTTCATCCTACGGTGAGGGTGAGCAGGCAATCCTTTATGTTGACGGAAAAACAGAGGTCATGAAGCTTGTTGACTGTTCGTATATTACTATTTCTGATTTGTCGGTTACTGCACCCAACGGCGGCGGTATCTGGATTGATACGGTTAATAAAGAATCCGTTGGCATTACTATTGATAATGTATATTTTTACGATATGCCAAACGACAAAGTTACAGGTCGTTCTGACTGCTCAAGCGGTGCGGCTGTAGCAAGAGCTGCTGTTATGGTAAAATCATTTCCCAATGCATCAAGATACCCTGTAAATGACCTTACAATTTCAAACTGTGAAGTTTATGATGTTGCAAACGGTTTTATTATTTGGGGTTCATGGAATGAAGCAGGTGCCGCATGGTGCGAATCTGAAGATGATATAGATCCCGTATTCAATGAAGGTTTGCTTATTACAGACTGTTATCTGCATGATATGGATGCCGAGGCAATCCTTATCGGTATGTGTGACGGAGCTCTTGTTACAAATTGTCGTATGATAGATTGTTGTCAGGGTGATGGTCTTGATGAAAACGGTGAAATTCAGTTCTTTACAGCGGCTTGCTGGTTCTGGGGCAGCGTTAACAGTACGGTTCAGTATTGTGAAATCGCAGGTCAGAAGAATGTTGGCGACGGTATGACCGTTGACTTTGACTCATATTCACACAACTGCACATATCAGTACATCTATTCACACGATAATATGAGATTTATGTGTAACAATCCCAACTACAGCGGTCATCACGGCAATACAGTACGCTACTGTCTTTCTGTTAACGATAACGGTGGCAGAAGCACAACTGCTGTCGGCTCTGCAGGTGAACACGAATTAAATTTCTACAATAATACAATTATTAATTCTGCTGAATTCCAGCTTAAAAATATGTACAACGCTATTGTTGCAAATAATATTTTTGTAATGCAGGACGGTGCAACATTTGCCTATGACATTGATAACATTTCAAGAAGAAACAAAATCTCAAACAACTGTTATTACAATGTAATGACACCTATTATAGATTTTACATCAATGAATACAGTACCCGGTTTTGCGGGTGAAGACACAGCTGATATAATGAGCTTTGTTCTTTCAAAGGACTCCCCTCTTATCGGTGCAGGTATTGAAATTGACGGTGCTCCTGAAACAGATTTCTACGGAAACAAAATAACAAGTAACAATATCGGTTGCTACGGCGGTAATGGTATTGATGCTGAGTATAAAGCAGAATCAACTATTGAAAGATTTATCAGAATGATTAAAAATATCTTCCAGACAATCATTCATGAGATT
>CAZBVV010000012.1:0-36966 GCA_964495345.1 uncultured Eubacteriales bacterium | reverse complement strand
TGCCTTCTGTCATTCGTCTGATAACTTCAACCTCGTCAACAGACTCAACTCTCATACCCAGATAACTTTCGATAAATGAGGGGTCAATAATAGAGCCGCCGATACCCATACATACAGAACCGATCTGAAGGTATGACTTGCCTCTCATTGTAGCAACTGCAACTGCTGCTCTGCCGAAGCGAAGGAGTTTTTCCTTAACATCATCGGGAATCTGTGCAGATTCGTCAAGATTCTGAACTTCGTGACCGTAAATACCGAATGCGGGAAGTCCTTTCTGTGCGTGAGAAGCAAGAACTGCTGCAAGATAAACAGCACCGGGACGTTCTGTACCGTTAAAGCCCCATACACCTTTGATTGTGTTGGGATCCATATCCATTGTTTCACTACCGTAGCACCAGCAAGGAGTAACTGAAAGAGTGATGTCTACACCCTCTTTTTTGAACTGTGCCGCACACTTTGCTGTTTCACCTGCTCTGCCGATTGTACAATCGGAAATAACAACCTTTACAGGCTCACCGTTTGAGTATTTCAGATTGTTTCTGAAAAGCTCTGCTGCAGCTTTAGCCATACCCATAGTCTGGTCTTCGAGAGAGCCTCTTACATCAAGAGGTCCTTTTCTTGCGTCGATAACAGGACGGATACCGATTACGGGATATTCGCCTGCGAATCTTTTTTCTGCCATTTAAATCTACCTTCCTTTATAAAAAGTGAGTTTAGTCACTTAATTTTTTTATTTTACAATTTTGATAAAATCTGCATACGCCGCTTCCCACTTATCCGAATCAACGGGTTCGTAAACTGTGAGATTTTCGCCGTTTGCAATAATTTTTCTTGCTTCGGCTATATTCTTGATTACGCCATCTGACATAAACTGAACTGCGATATTGCCTAAAACCGTTGCCTCGATTGGCCCTGCATAGACTGTTCTGTTACACGAAGATGCAGTCATTGAGCAAAGAAATGTATCTTTTGTGCCGCCGCCTGCAACATGAATGACATCAAATTTCTTTTCCGTGCAATCCTCAATACCTGCAAGCACATATTTATATTTCATAGCAAGGCTTTCGTAGATACATCTCATTACCTCACCAACGGTTTCGGGAACATACTGACCTGTTTTTTTACAGAATTCACGAACCCTTGAAGGCATATCACCCATAGCAACAAAATCGGAAGCATCGGGGTCAATAAAGCACTTGAACGGCTCTGCTTTAAGAGCTTCTTTTTCAAGCTCGGCATAGGAATATTCCTTACCCTCTCTTATCCATTGTCTTCTGCTCTCCTGTATAAGCCACAGTCCGCAGATGTTTTTAAGGAATGCGGTTGTATAATCGTAACCACCCTCGTTTGTAACATTGAGTTTTTTAGCTTTATCGTTAACAACGGGAGCGTCAAGTTCCGTTCCGAAAAGACTCCACGTACCGCTGCTGATAAATGCAAAATCTTTATTTTTACTGGGAATCGCAGTAATCGCACTCTGCGTATCATGTCCGCAAACGGAAATTACGGGCACGCTTTCAACGCCCAATTCCTCACAAAGCTCGGCACGGAGCATACCTGATACGGAACCTGAGGGAACTATATCGCAAAGGATTTTTTCGGGAATGTCAAGTGCTTTGAGAATATCCTTATCCCAAGTCTGAGTATGAATATTTACCATCTGTGATGTGGTAGCGATTGAATACTCCGCAACCTTTTTACCGGTGAGCATATATGTAAGCAAATCGGGCATAAAAAGGAGTTTATCTGCCCTGTCCAGAAGCTCCGGTCTGTTTTTTCTTAATGAAAGGAGCTGAAAAACAGTATTGAAATCCATAAACTGTATACCTGTGCGGTCGTACATTTCGTCTTTTGACATATATTTTTCAGATTCTTCAATCATTCCCACGTTTCTTTCATCGCGGTAATGAACGGGATTTTCAAGAAGATATCCTTTTTCATCTATAAGTCCGAAATCAACACCCCACGTATCAATACCTATGCTCGAAAAACCGCCTTTTTGCTTTGCTTTGAGTATACCCTGCTTTATCTCATAAAAAAGCCTTAAAACATCCCAATAAAAAGTGTTACCTACCTTTACCGGGTCGTTACCGAAACGGTGAATCTCCTCAAGTGTGATTTTTTCTCCGTCAAAAACACCTAATATTGCTCTGCCGCTTGATGCACCGAAATCAAATGCAAGAACTTGTTTTTTCATATCATATCACCTTATTTCACGGTTGAAAGCTGCTGAAAACATAGCCGTCCGTACCTACATACTTACTGCGATCAACCTTTTTTATTTTTGACAGACACCTTTTTGCAACCGACAAATGACGGACTGCACTGTATGACTGTACCCATGAATTTATTTCATTATTAAAATAGCTTTCTGATACCGCTTTAAGACATTCGTCACGGTACTGCTCGTAAAAACCGTATTTTGAATCCAGCAGATCTATCCGTTCTATAAGATAAATACTGCTCTTATCCGTATTCGTTATAATAAAAGCACTGCCGACTGATTGCTTTGTTACCGCATCAATAAATTCGGCTGAAAATGAAGAGCTTTGCTTGTCTATAACAGTTGCAGAAACGCTCACATCGGCGTAAATCTCCCCCGTAGCAGCCATAAACGCTTCATTCATGGTATAAACTGAGCTGTTTACATAGTTGGCAAGGCTGCTGATGTATTCGTATCGTTCAAGTGCCGATTGTTTTGCAGCCTGATACACTTGTCTGTCATAATCAGACATACTGTTGATTTCACTTTCGCTCTTTACGGTATAAAGCTCTTGGTAAAAATATTTGATGCCCACATAATAGGTGGTAAAATACTGCTGAATATAAGCCTCATTTATAGGCTGAGTGCCGTCTGTGTCGTAAAGGGAAAAACGCAGATTTTCCTTACAGTATTCGTACTGCTTAATTTTAAAAAATGCATCCTTACTTACACCTATTTCGGTAAGATAGTCCCCGTAAATTCGCCAAAGTGCATTGACCTCCTGTGAAAGGTCTGCTTTTTCATCAAGCGTTAAACTGCCGACAGTCTGTGCAAAACGTGTGTTAACGGCAATATATTTAAGGCTTTCCGATGTTGCAATACTGATACATTCGTCCTGCGTGTATCCGTTTGAGGAATAATATGCTTCGTTGAGAAAATATGTAAAAATCTCCGCGTCAACATCCGTTGTGTCGTTAACGGTAAGCACACTTTTACTACCCCCCGAACAAGAGGACAATGAGAGCATACACACTAATAATAAAATAATAAATATAAATCTTTTCATATAAAATCACAAACCAATTATATCAACAAATTATACAGATGTCAACGCTGAATTTTTTGTATAATTAAGCATATTTCCGAAAAAAATAATTATAGAGGTGTATAATTTATGATATTTATTAAGTCGTTCATAATCGGAGGGCTTATCTGCGTGGTAGGTCAGGTGCTAATTGACAACACAAAACTCACTCCGGGCAGAATACTTGTGGGATTTGTGGTGGCGGGTGTTGTGCTTTCCGCATTGGGGATTTATGAACCAATCAAGGAATTTGCAGGTGCAGGAGCAACCGTACCGCTTACAGGTTTCGGGCATACTCTTGTAGAAGGAACGAAAAAAGCTATAGAAGAACAGGGGCTTTTAGGTGCATTGACAGGACCTCTTTCTTCTTGCTCGGCAGGTGTTATGGCGGCATTGTTATCAGGTCTTGTCGTTTCACTTATGACAAAACCAAAGTCAAAATAAAGCATCTGTACAGAAAATTTTTACAAAAAAGTGTTGACAAACAAAAAATTCGGAGTATACTATTCATTAGCACTCGCAACACGAGAGTGCTAATATTGTTTTACAAGGTGAATAATTATGAAAAAAAAGCAATTCAAAGCTGAATCAAAAAAATTGCTTGATATGATGATCAATTCTATCTACACTCATAAAGAGATTTTTTTGCGTGAAATTATATCAAACGCAAGCGACGCAATAGACAAGCTCTATTTCCGTTCTCTTACCGACGATTCCGTAGGTATTGCAAAGGACGATTTTAAAATCACCATCGCATTGGATAAAGAGAACAGAACTGTCACGGTTACCGACAACGGTTGCGGTATGACTGCACAGGAGCTTGAATCAAACCTTGGCACTATTGCAAAAAGCGGTTCTCTTGATTTCAAAAAGAACATAGAAGAAAAAAGCGACGTTGAAATTATAGGTCAATTCGGCGTAGGCTTCTATTCAGCGTTTATGGTAAGTGACAAAGTTACGGTTCTCAGCCGTGCGTTTGGCAACGACGAAGCATATCTTTGGACAAGCGAAGGCGCAGAGGGCTATACTATTGAACAGGCTGAAAAAGCAGAACCCGGCACGGTTATCACAATGTACATCAAAGAAGATACGGAAGAATGTAAATATTCCGATTATCTTGAAACATACCGTATATCCGAAATCGTCAAAAAATATTCGGATTACATCCGTTATCCTATTACAATGGAAGTTCAGCTCACAAGACCTGTTGAGGGAACTGAGCATGAATTTGAAACATATTCCGAAATTAAAACTCTTAACAGTATGATTCCCATCTGGAGAAAAAACAAGAGCGAGATTTCAACGGAAGAATATGAATCTTTCTATAAAGATAAATTCTTCGACTATGAAGCTCCTGCAAAGGTTATTCACTCAAAGGTTGAGGGGCAGGCAACATACGATGCACTCCTTTTTATTCCTAAAAAAGCTCCTTACGATTACTATTCAAAAAGCTTTGAAAAAGGTCTTCAGTTATATTCAAACGGCGTTCTTATCATGGATAAATGTGCTGACCTGCTCCCCGATTATTTCAGTTTTGTAAAAGGTCTTGTTGACAGTGCGGATTTCTCACTCAACATTTCAAGAGAAGTTTTACAGCAGGATTATCAGCTCAAACTCATAGCAAAAACGATAGAAAAGAAAATAAAGTCAGAGCTTATTACAATGCTCAGAAAAGACAGAGAAACATACGAAGAATTTTACAAAGCATTCGGCGTTCAGCTCAAATACGGTCTTTACGAGGGTTACGGCATCCACAAGGAAACATTACAGGACCTTATCATGTTCGTTTCTTCCTTCGAGGGAAAGCTTGTAACTCTTAACGAATATGTTGACAGAATGCAGGACGGTCAGGATGCTATCTACTATGCATGCGGCGAAACAAAGGCAAAAATTGATATGCTCCCGCAGGTTGAAGCAGTAAAAGCAAAAGGTTACGAAATTCTTTACTTTACAGATAATGTTGATGAATTTGCAATCCAGATGCTTATGAACTATGAGGAAAAGAATTTTGTCAATGTTTGTGCAGACAAATTAGACCTTGCCACAGATGAAGAAAAGGAAGCCCTTAAAACCGCAAACGAAGCAGCAAAGGATATGCTTGAAAAAATGAGTGAAGCATTAGGTGACAGCGTAACGGGTGTACGTTTCACTTCTTCACTTAAAAATCATCCTGCCTGCCTTACAAGTGAGGGTATGCTTTCAACAGAGATGGAAAAGGTGCTTAACACAATGCCTAATGCAGACGGTATAAAAGCCGAAACCGTGCTTGAAATCAACGCAAATCATCCTATTTCCGAAAAACTCAAAACTCTCGACGATGAAACACTTATAAAATATGCAAAGCTGCTCTATATGCAGGCAAGACTTATCGGCGGACTTTCAATAGAAGACCCTGCTGAATTCAGTAATCTTATCAGCGAGTTGATGATATAATTTAAAAAAGGAGCTGTAAAAAAACACAGTTCCTTTTTTTCGGCAATATCTGATAATACATAATTGACTTCCGAGCACATCAAATGATATAATTCTCACAAAACAGGAATGAGGAGTTTTATTATGAAAAAAATTCTGATTGCAGGTGCAGGTCACGGAGGACTTACGGCGGCAATAACTCTTGCAGATGCAGGTTATGACGTTACCGTTGTTGAACAGAAAAAACGCGAAGACATAGGACATGACTGGCACGATTGTCTCAGTTTGGCAGCATTTGATTTTGCAGGTATCAACAGACCGACGGAAGATATGTATCACAAATGCAAAAACATGGCTTTTAAAAGTCCCGACAGCAAATCGGAAGCCGATTTTGAAGCTAATCAGGAATCCATCTTTATGGACAGAAAGATACTTATAAATTATCTTGTAGACTGTGCCGAAAAAGCAGGTGCAAAATTCTGTTTCGGATTAGAAATCGTATCCCCTGTTGTAAAAGGGAAAACAGTTGCAGGTGTTAATGTTAAAAAAGGTAAAAAAGAATATGCCATATATGCCGATCTTACTATTGACGCGGCAGGTATGTATTCTCCCGTAAGACGCAATCTTCCTATCACCTGCGGTGTAAAAAGAGAGATTGAGCCCCGTGATATTTTCCATATTTACAGAGCGTATTACAACAACACAACAGGTGAAACAAAAACTCCCGAATACATAATGCATCCCTTCCACAACAACCGTCCCGGACTTGATTGGGTATGGGTTGAAAAAGACCATGTTGACATTCTTATCGGCAAATTCGGCATTTCGGGAGAACTTACCCCCGATGAAATTACCGAAGCACTCAAATCATTCAAAAAAGATTATCCGTTTATCGGTGAAGAAATTTTAAGAGGAGGCAGTATTAACGATATTCCTCTTACAAAGATGTTGCCCGTTATCGTGTGTAACGGCTATGCCGCCGTTGGTGACAGTGCAGGCATGACAATCCCCATTAACGGCAGCGGTATCATACTGAGCATGAAAGCCGGTAAAATTCTTGCAGACATCATAACAGATACCGTTGCACCGTACAGAAAAGAGGACCTTTGGAAATACGAATATAAATATTTTCAACTTCTGGGCAAAGACCTTGTAATCATTTCGGCTCTTAAAAATGCTTGCACCTGTATCGACAGCGAATTGGTCAATTATATGTTCAGAACAGGCGTAATGAGTGCCGATGTTTTCAGAATGGCTGACAATCAGGACGTAAAACTCTCCCCCGACTATATAAAAAATGCCGTCAAATCGGTCTTGCCTAAGTTGAATGATATTGCACCTATGATAAAATGCTGTAAAACAGTACCTCTGATTCCCGCAATAATCAACACCATGCCAAAAGAATACGATGAAGCAAAAGTAAAATCATGGGCAATAAAATACGATGCATTATAAAATTAATTTTACTATTGCAATTCAAACAAAATAATGGTATAATCTCCCTGAATAAAAATTACGCAAAAAGGCAGTGATAATTATGAAAAAATCATTCAAAGCTATCGTTGCAGTTGTTATGTGTGCCGCTATGATGTTCACAGCAGTAATCGGCACATCCGCAGCTTCAACAACAGCAAGCACAAGCAGTTCAGCGACAGAAACTATAGCACAAGTTATTACAACAGGTCTTAACAAGGCTGTTGATGCAATTCTTAACGTTGTGTCATATTTTATTCCCGCAACTGTTAAAGTTGAAGATCCCTCCGCTTATGCAGCTTATCAGAACAACAACTTCTATGCAGGTACAGAGGAATTCCTTGATGAGCCTGCAGAAAATGCACAGTGGAGTCTCGGTTATGCAGACGCTTCTATTCTTCCTGCTGATTTCAGCGAAGGCAAGTACTACAAAGGCGGCTATGACATCAACCTTCAGCTTTCAGAATGCATTGACGACCTTAAAGTAAGAGTTATTGCTCTTGATGACGGCAGCGGCAGAGGCATCACAGTTTTCGCAGTCGTTGACTGTCTCGGTCTTGCAAACGAAGATGTAAGAAACATCAGAGCAGCTGTTGCACAAGCACTTCCGGATGTTGAATTCACAAGCATCAATGTTTCTGCTACTCACGTTCACAGCGGTATTGACACACAGGGTATCTACACAGATACATTCGGTCATGTTATTCAGAACCTTATTGCAGCTATCGCAGGCAGCAAGAAGCTTTGTGATCCCGTTGATACAGACCTTCTTGCTACAATTCAGGCTCAGACTGCAGCTTGTGTAAAAGAAGCTGTTGAAACAATGACAACAGGTACTCTTGAATATGCAAAGACAGACATTTCAGATTATGTACGTGACCGTACAGATCCCGAAATCATGCTTGACGATATGTATTGTCTTATCTTCAATCCCGACGACGGTACTGCAAGCACAGTTATTTCAAACTTTGGTGTTCATCCCGAATGCATCGGTTACGGCACACAGCTTATCACATCTGACTTTGTATTCTACACCGAAGAAGCACTCAACAATGCAGGTTACAACTATATGTTCATTGAAGGTGCTGTAGGTACTTACACAGAAGAAAACGGCAAGTCAAGTGACGGTCTTGATCTTGACAGAGTTGAAGCTACAATCCGTTACGGTCATGAAATCGGTAACATCCTTATTGCTGTTGCAACAGGTATGACAGAAGAAGAAATTGCTGCTGCATACGAAAACGGTAAACTTTATACAAACGACTACACTGAAGAAGCTCTTGCAAGCGAAGACTTAACAATCTGGTACGAAGGCTGGGAAGCTGTTGCAGCAGAAGAGGTTGCTCCTATTCTCAACATTAAACTTCAGGCTATGACTGTTGATGTAACAAACGGTGTTTACAAAGCATTCGGTAAGCTTTCACTTGCTAACAATGTAATGTATATGGACGAAGACCGCAATATTACAGCTTCAACAGAAATCGGTTACATGGAGCTTGGTCACAACCTCAAAGTTATTCTTTGTCCCGGTGAAACATACGCTGAACTTATCATCGGCGGCGAAAACATGGACGATTTCACACTTGACTGTGCATACGACATCATGGCAGATGAAGATGACGACATTCTTGTATTCGACCTTGTAAATGATGCTCTCGGCTACATTATGCCTGATAACGATTTCGTATACTTAAGATTAAAGGGCGACTTCTCATTCGCAGACAGCTGGGGTCTTACATCAATCGGTGCAAATGCCGCATCTGATGTTTACGGTGCAATTTACGACCTTTATGAGTCAGTAAAATAACAAACAAAACACAATAATCACGGAAGCGGTACAAAAAAATGTACCGTTTCTTTTTTTATGTTGATTTTTTAACGGTAATATATTATAATAAGAAAAAAATCTTTTTTCAAAAAGGAAATTTCTTTATGCAATTCAATTCTATACACTTTCTGGTGTTTTTTCCGATTGTACTTTTAGTGTACTTTATAATACCAAAAAAAATCCGTTATTTATGGCTGCTTGTTGCAAGCTATTATTTCTACATGAGCTGGAATCCGTCATATGCAATACTTATTGCATTTTCAACGGTAGTAACATACCTATGTTCAATTATAATAGATCAGGCTTCACGTGAAGAAGCGAGTAAAGTATGGCTTTATTTAAAAAAAGCCGCATTAGGTATTGCACTTGCGGCAAATCTAAGCGTACTGTTCATGTTCAAATACCTTGATTTTGCTATTGACAATTTAAATACCGTACTCAGCACACTAAACATTACAATTATAGAAAATAAGTTTGACTTTCTGTTACCCGTAGGAATATCATTCTATACATTCCAGGCATTAGGATACGTTATTGATGTATACAGAAAAGATATAAAAGCAGAATATAATTTATTTAAGTATGCTCTTTTTGTGTCATTCTTCCCACAGTTGGTTGCAGGTCCTATTGAGCGTTCAGGAAATCTTCTTAACCAAATAAAAAATACTGATAAAATAAAACTATGGAACTACGAAAGAATAGTAAAAGGCTTTATGATAATGATGTGGGGATTTTTCCTTAAAGTCGTTATCGCAGACAGAGCCGCAACAGTTGTAAATACCGTTTTTGACAAATATTATGCGTACGGTTCATTTGAACTTATAACTGCAGTTGTACTGTTTGCAATACAAATTTACTGTGATTTTGCAAGCTACTCAACAATAGCCGTAGGTGCGGCACAGATAATGGGCTTTGAACTTATGGACAACTTTGATACTCCTTATCTTGCCATGTCTATCAAAGAATTCTGGCGAAGATGGCATATTTCACTTTCAACATGGTTTAAAGATTATCTGTATATTCCTCTTGGCGGCAACAGAAAAGGAAAAACCAGAAAATACATTAACACAATGATTGTATTCCTTACCAGCGGACTATGGCACGGAGCAAATTGGACATATGTAATATGGGGTGCATTACACGGTACATATCAAATCATAGGTGATATAACAAAGACCACAAAGGAAAAGCTTGAAAAGAAGCTTAGCGTCAGAACAAATGCTCTTTCATACAAGGCAATAAAAATCCTTATTACATTTTCACTTACATGTTTAGCTTGGATATTTTTCAGAGCAGACACCGTTTATATTGCTGTTGATTACATCGTAAAAATATTTACACAGCTGAATCCCTGGGCAATTACATCGGGAGCTATATATTCGATCGGTCTCGAAAGACAGGAAATGAATATTCTCATAATTTCACTCTTTGTATTGTTACTTGTGGATATACTCAAATATACAAAAAATATCCGATTTGAGAACATTGCTGACAATCAGAATTTCTGGGTACGTGGACTTGTAATAATGATGCTGATTATAGCAGTTCTTATTTTCGGTGCATACGGTTATAATTTCGATGCACAGGAATTTATCTATTTCCAGTTTTAATAAATGGTGAATGCTATGTTGAAAAATTTTTTAAAAGTAACGTCATTTATTCTTGCATTGGTTTGTATTTTTTCGATTGCAAATTATGCATTGAGCTACAAATACTTTGAGAATATTTACAGATTAAAAACCTTTTACGAGCTTGAAGACAATACGGTTGATGTACTTGCTTTAGGTTCAAGCCATTCATATGAAGGTATAAATACAGCTGTTCTGTGGAAAGAATACGGAATAACGGGATTTAATCTGTGCAATCCGGCACAGCCAATATGGAACACCTATTACTATCTTGAAGAAGCATTGAAAACGCAAACACCAAAGGTAATTATTCTTGATACCTATATGCTGTATATTTCAGATGAATACAGCGATACGGGTACAGGGATACAAAACACATATGGTCTTAAATGGTCGCAAACAAGAATAGATGCTATCAAAGCAAGCTTTGATATGGATAAATACGGCTATCAATTCTTTTTCAGTTGGCTGCAGTATCATTCAAGATATTCTGATGTGGTAAAAAGCGATTTTTATTCTTACCAAGGTAATGAATCAAGATATAAAAACTACAAAGGCTTCTACTGTTATTTCAGCACTACTGAAATAGAAGATAAAGATTACACCAATCTTGACGAATTAGGAACAATTCCCGAAAAGAGCGAAAAATATTACAAAATGATAATCGAACTTGCACAGGCAAACAACATCCCGATTATTATAACTGCAATCCCCTTTGCTGCTGATAGCTTTAATATCAAATATATAAATACTGCTGCAAAAATTGCAGAAGAATACGGAGTTCCATTCTACAACTTTATGCGTGAGTACAAAGATGAGTTGGCACTTGATTACAGTACGGATTTTGCAAACAAACAGCATCTTAATCACAAAGGAAATACAAAGCTTACAAGATTTTTTGCTGACATCATTTCCGAAAAATACAAAATAACTGATAAACGTGGTGATGAAAAGTATTCTTCCTGGGAAGAAGATGCAAAAGTATATTATGCACAGCTTGAGAACACAGCAATCAGTTCATTACCATCATTAAGTTTGTATTTATCAACATTCTATACAGACCGATACAAAATTATAATAACCGGCACTTGCAGCAATTATGATGAGCTTTCAGCAGATGTAAAAAGTACTGCAAACAAATTTTTCTCCGCGTTATCAATAGACAATTACCAAAACGGAGGTGTCTGGATATTTGAAAATGGTGAGCTTATCTGGAACAACGATATGAGCAATCCCAAATATTCAAAATCCATAAAACTGGGAAGTGATTATACAGCATATTTTTGCAATAATGAAAAAGAAGTCCCTGTTACAGATATTGGCGGTAATATTATTGATACAGAAATATCCTACACTAAAAAAGTTTTTGTTAACAAGTCGGACAAAACAATTGTGTCTGAAGGTATAAATATATGTGTTTTTGATACACTGTTGCAAACAGTAGTTGATGTAGTCGGCTATAACTACGAAAACGGAGAGTTTGTTCGATAAAAATGCAATCCCTTGGTTCTGCTGACCAAGGGATTTACTGATTATTTATAAAATTCATCAATGTATGCTTCTACATCTTTACGGGTGCCTTTAAACGGTCCGGGAGTTTCCATTTTTAGTGAAACCGTTGCCGTTGCATAAAGAAGTGCATCCGCAATGGAATGAGTAAGTCTTTCGTTTATATATGCGGCGAAGGTTGTATCTCCCCTGCCTGTTCTGCCGCTTAAATTCCTTGATTTAATGGGACAAGAACAGAACTCTTTACCGTCGTATGCAATAACCTCTGTGTTATGAGTAATAACAACCTCTTTTGCACCCCATGAATGAAGAACTTTAGCCGCCTCATATCTGTCTGTAAGTCCTGTAAGAATTTCAGCCTCTGCGGCATCTGTTTTAAGGAAGTGGATATAAGGAATCATCTCTTTTTTATCTTTCCAATCCTCAAAATACATTGTTCCTCCGTTTTCAACGTCAACATGACGAAGACAAGTCTGCACATCAACTGCGACTTTACCTCTTTTGGATGCGGCTTTTATAAGGTCATTACTGAAATCACCGTAAACAAGTCCTGCAAAGTGGAAAATATCAGCAGTAACATCATCGGGAATATCCTCTGCCTCAAAGGGTGTGCCGACACTCAGACAAACACACTTTCTTCTCTCCTTATCGGCGGTAAAATACTGATTATACATATTGCTTGAGCTTTCACAGTCAATGCAAATAAGATTTTCTTCGGGAACGGTAAAAGCGGAAAGGCGTTCCTGATCCTTTTTTGCAACTTTAGTAAGTGCAAGAACATTATGACCGAGAGCATAAGCAGATGCGGATGAATAAATAACAGCACCGCCGGCAAGACGCATTTCATTACCTAAGTGGTCAACATTTCTGTCCATTGTGATATGACCTATAATAATTGATGAATAGTGTTTCATTATAATATCTCCTAAACTTAAAGTTAACTTTATTATACACCATACAGAACTGTTTTACAAGTATATAAACAATTATTTAATGCATAATGTATAATGCATAATTCATAATTGAGGAAGGGGCAAAGCCCCTTACCCCAATATAATGGATTAAAAGGCGGAGCCTTTTCCACAATTATGCATTATGAATTATGAATTTTGAATTATTTGAGATAAATTACTGTTTATAAGTATATATTAAAAAACCTGCACAGATTATTTCTCTGTGCAAGTCATTATTTTTGTCTTATTAGATTTTAGGAATATCTATCGTTACTTCCTTGCCCTCTCTTGCTGAACGGACAATACCGTCAATAATAGCCTGATTATAGATAATCTGGCTTGAGGGAACGGGTGCTTCGCCGCCGTACTTAACTGCGTCAATAAAGGAACGGATTTTCTTATCGAAGTTATCGCCGTCATTGTCCTTTTCGGGGATTTCAGTTTCAACGCTCATGCCTGCAACATTGTGATAAATCTTGAGAGGTCCGCCGATTGAGCCGTTCCAGCACTCTGTTGAGGGGATTCGCATACTACCCTTTGTACCCATGATGATTGTATCACCGGGAGTGTCAAGGTGCATATCCCATGCAATTCTGAAGTCGAGGATTATGCCGCCTTCGAGACGGATAAAGCCTGCACCGAAGTCGTCAACGCTGAACTTTTCTGCATATTCGGGATGTGCAGGATATGTTGCAGGGTCTTTGCCGAAGAAATCGGACATATAGCCTGAAACTGTAAGGGGCTTGGGATAGCCGATTGCATTAAGTACCATATCAAGCGAATAACAGCCAATGTCTGCAAGAGCACCGATACCTGCCGTTTCATCTTCAATGAAGGAAGTGCCGTAAGGTGTAGGAATACCCTTTCTTCTGCCGCCGCCTGTCTGGATATAATATATCTGACCGAGTTCGCCTGATTCGACAACCTTTTTAACCATTTTCATATTCTCATCAAATCTGGGCTGGAAGCCGATTGAGAGAACTTTGCCGCTCTTCTTCTCTGCTCTGCAAATTGCAACAGCTTCTTCAGTTGTAACGCACATAGGCTTTTCAAGAAGAACGTTTACACCGTGTTCAAGAGCGTAAATTGTACAGGGTGCGTGCTGTCTGTTATATGTACAAACACTTACTGCATCAATATCGGTTTCATTGTCTATAAGCTCACGGTCGCTGTTGTAAATGCGTACATCTGTAAGACCATTGTCCTCTGCAAATTTAGCTGCCTTACCGGGAACAATATCTGCAAGAGCTACGATTTCAACATCAGGACATCTTTTGTAGCTGTTAACGTGTGCTTCAGCAATCCAGCCGGTACCGATAATACCGACTTTAACCTTTTTTGAAGCATCAACCGCCTGTGTTTCAGTGTTTGATTTAAAACGATCAAGAATGTTATCTGCCATAAAAATACCTCCAAAAAATCCTGTACGGACTTTGTTTTCTTTGTTATTTTACCACAATTATCTTACAATTACAACACTTATTTTACCATTCTTGGATAATTTCGGGATTTGAAAAAATCTCATCCAGTTTTAAAATGACCGGTGCAATATCAGCAAAGCCACCCACTCTGTGGTCAAACAAAAGTGTGATGGGAAGTATCTTTTTAGTTCCCATGTCAATCTCACCTTTGTCATTTCTGAAAACATAATTCTGCTCTTGTATGTTGCCCAAAGACATGAGAAATACCTGGGGATGCAGAAGCGGTGAATAAGGAACATGACCGTTGAAGCACTCTCCTTTTGCAAGAGAGCCCCAATTTGTAAGACAAACTGTTCCTTCATTAAGTTCATCAATAGTTAAATCATTGTCATTATGAGGTTTAAATGCCGTATCAAGAGCAACGACCTTATATTTACCTGCATATGCCGTAACGATTTGAGATACGGTAGATGCAACCTTTCCCATAAAGATTCTGCCGAACATTCTTAAAGTAAGCAAATCGAACAGAGAACGGTCAATATCAGAGTTCTCTACTTTATCAAGCAGTTGTGCTATCTGCTCCGACAACTCTTTAAGGCTTTTATTTTCCGTTTCCGTAACATTTACGGTAAATGTTTCACCGCTGTTCATTACAACAGGCATAGCAACATTGATATGTTCCTTAACTATAAGCTTGCCGCAAGCTGTAAAATGATTGTACTGAATGTGAGAATTAAGTCTTGGTGCAGCTTTTAAGCATTCAACAAGAACTCTCATCATAACAGTATTGAACGAAAGTTTATAATCACAAAGCTGCTTCAACTTATCAATTTCGTCCATAAATTTAGTTACATCTGCTTCGTATGTGTAAGAACAAGTTGGCATATTCTGCTGTGACGTAACAAGCACATTAGCAGAAACTCTACCCTTCATATTGAAATATTCAATTTTATCGCCTTTTTCCGGCTTACAAAGTGCCGTTCTTACCAATTTTTTTATATCCATTTTTACTTCCCCCAAAAAACATCTTTTTTTTATTATATACAATACAGGATAAAAAGTAAATAGAGGAATGCAAAATCCTGCATTCCTCTTTCAAGTTAATTAATATCCGTAGCCATAGCCATTTCCGAAATAATCTTTGAAATATTCATACAAATCGTCATAATCGGAACTGTCGGAATATGAATCCTCGCTCTGTGAAACGGTTGTATCGCCTCTGTCTTCAACAAGAGTGACGGTTACATTCTGTTCTGTCTGTGACCAATCTCTTGCATCAACTCTTACGATTGTAAGGGTAAGTGTATCGCCGACTGACATTTCTTCAATCATATCGGAAAGCATACCGCTGTCGGTCATATCCTTGCCGTTGACCTGAGTAATCATATCACCGACCTTAACATCCTTATTTGCAAGGTCACTGTCAGTTGCAATATCCGCAATAACTATAGTACCGGAGGGAAGTCCCTTAACCTGCACATACATAGCGTAAGTCTGGCTGTAACCGGAGGGTGTAGTATAGGAAATACCGAGTTTTGCTCTGCCTACGACATAGCCGTTTTCGATAATCGAATTAACAACGTCAACAACAACATTTGACGGAACGGCAAAACCCATACCTTCATATTCAGTTGAAGCAATTTTCATGGAGTTGATACCGATAATCTTACCTTCGCCGTTAACGAGTGCACCGCCGGAGTTACCGGGATTGATAGCCGCTGTATGTTGAATGCATTCCATTTCATAACCTGTTGAAGAGCTGATAGGTCTGTCAATAGCAGATATAATACCGTTTGATATTGAGCCGAAAAATTCTGAACCGCCGGGATTGCCTACCGCATATACAGTTTGACCAACAACAAGCTCGTCGGAATTTGCAAATTCAGCCTTTGGAAGACCTGTTGCCTCTATACGAACAACAGCGATATCAGTTCTTGTGTCCAACCCCACAAGGTCTGCAGGATATTCCGTTCCGTCCTCCATAAGAACGGAAAGTGCAACATTACTGTAATTTACAACATGAGCACATGTAACAACATATGTGTATTTACCGTTGTCATCTTCAAGAATAACAGCACCCGACCCCTCTGTATAAAGGGAATCATTCTGATATACAAGAATACCTACATTGTAACGATTTGCAATCTCCGCAACGACTGCGGCTTCACCTGCTTCAAGTGAACTGTCGCTGACAGTAAGCTCACCTACAGCTGCACTGCCGGTATTATCGGAAGAATCGTTTTCGTTTACTATAGCAGAATCGCCGTTAGTATTTATATCGGTTGATGATGTTGAGAAAAGTGCAACTATGCCAATTATACAAAGAACAACAACTGCAACAACAATACCGATAAATATTTTCATGCCTTTATTACTTTTCGGCGGTTTGACACCTGCATTGTAAGTTGCATCATAATGATACTGCTGTCCCTGATTAGGATTAGGATTATAACCGTACTGACCGTAGGGATTATTGCTTTGATAATATGAATGTTGATTATTATTAGCATTGTATGAACCGTAAGGGTTTGCGTTACCCTGCTGATAAGGTGTGCTTTCAGGCTGTGCGTAATTTTCATCCGCCTTAGGTGTACAATCCGGTTCACCGCCGTATACAGGCTCATTTACCTGCTCATTTTCTGTTGAGGGCGTATCCTCAGTTACATCGCCCTCGTTTTTGCCGAGAAATTCGTCATCCATATATTATTTCCTCCTACTGAAATTATAAAAGTTTTGTTTTCAACTTAACGGTAAACTGTGTGTATTCACCGTCAATATTGCAAACACTTATATCGCCGTTATGAAGACTTATTATATTCTTAACAATAAACAAACCGAGCCCTGCACTTTTTGCATCCATGCTTCGGGATTTGTCTGCCTTATAGAATCTTTCAAAAATATGCCCGATATCCTCCGGAGAAATACATTCACCGCTGTTTTTTATTTTTATAATAACTTCGTCACTATCGTTTTCCATTGAAACGATAATTTCACCGCCGTGATTTGTAAATTTAACAGCATTGTCTATAAGATTATAAAAAACCTGATTGAGCATATTGCGATCGGCTTCAATTACCGTGGGACGAAGATTATCAAGACCGATTATATCTATTTCTTTTGCTTCTATTTTTTGCTCAAAAGAAATAAAAATTCCTGTAATCTGCTCTTTGATATTTATTTTTGACAGCTCTATTTTCAACTCACCGGCTTCAATCTTCGACATATTGAGCATTGAAACAACAAGGTGTGACAACCGTTTGACCTCATCCGAAACAATAGCGAGATAGTGGTTTTGACGTTCGGGACTGATTGTGCCGTCAAGAATACCGTCAATAAAACCGCCGATAGTTGTCATAGGAGTTTTCAGCTCGTGAGAAACGTTTGCAACAAAATTACTTCTTGAATTTTCAAGACTTTCAAGGCTGTCTGCCATAAGATTCATGGCTGTTGAAAGCTCCTGAAATTCCTTGACCGTATTTCCGCCATATTGCTTCATTCTGTAAGAAAAATCACCTTTTGCATACAGTTTTGTTGCCTCGGACATATCTCTCAAAGGTCTGGTAATATTATATGTAATAACATAAATTATCAAACCCAAAATAAGAATAAGCACGGTTGCCGCCATTATATAAATCTGTAAAAATGACTTGATTGTAGTAAACCAGACATTTTCATATGGCTGTACCGCAAGCACAATTAAATAATCACCTTGACCTGTACTCAATGCACTTGCGGCAATAAAAGTATCTTCATCATACAAACCGTTAAGACTGCCTTCTGTTGCCATCATTCCGTCTGCCGCTATGCCGATACATATTTCACGGGGTATCTTCATAACTGTATGTATACAAATGGGCGTACTGTTTATACTGCCGTCATTTTCAATCATGTGCTTGCAGTAAGTCACATTACCGTTCGAATCAACAATATAAATATCTGCATCTGCCGCATGGGAAAGATTCTGCAAAGAATAACAAATACTGTCTGCATGATTGTATGAATCAGAGTATATATCTGCTATTTTCTGCGTGTATTCATAAAGACTGTTTTTTTGAATATTTTTCTGCGACTCAGCAACAAAATAGGAAAGAACCACACCGAATGCAAATAAGCTGATTATTTCAACCAACAGAAACATTGTCATATATTTAGAGAACAGGCTTCTGCTTTTTTTTAAAAAACCGAATTTCGACATTATACACCGTCTAAAATAGCAAATTTATAGCCAACACTCCATACCGTTCTGAGTTCCCACTTATCGGATGCACCCTCGATTTTTTCACGAAGTCTTTTAATATGCACATCAACGGTTCTTGAATCAACATAATTTTCAAAACCCCATACCTCATCAAGAAGCTGATCCCTTGAAAAAACTCTGTTGGGATTACTTGCAAGGTGGAACAGAAGTTCAAGCTCTTTAGGAGGAGTATCAACAGGTATGCCTTTAACTTTCAATTCATAATTTGAAAGATTTACAACAAGATTATGATATCGGACTTCCTTTGTATTCTCTGTTACCAAAGTTCCCGTTCTGCGAAGGACAGCTTTAATTCTTGCAAGCAACTCTTTAAGATCAAAGGGCTTTGTAACATAATCATCTGCACCAAGCTCCAATCCGAGGACTTTGTCAAAAGCTTCTTCCTTAGCGGAAAGCATAATGATGGGTACATTAGACGAGCTTCGGATTTTTCTGCATATCTGCCAACCATCAAGCCCCGGAAGCATAATATCAAGAATAATAAGATCCGGCTTGTAATCCTCAAATGAGTTAACTGCTTCAAGACCGTCGTTTACAATAATGGTTGAGTAATTTTCTTTTTCAAGGTAAAGCCTTATAAGCTCACAAATATTAACATCATCGTCAACTATCATAATTTTTTCATTAGCCATATTCATCGTCTCCTGTCATAGTCTGAGGGAAAACAATTTCAATAACTCATGTGCACAACAATAAATTAATACACAACTATTGAAATTAAATTGAAATCCGCTTTTTCATTTTATTTTATATCAATCAAATCGAGTATTTTTACCTTTTCTTGCATCGTTCCCCTTTAATATATTAAGGAACAGAATAAGACAAATTGCAAAAACAAGCAAAAGCACAACTATCAAAATTATAACTGTGGGAGCATCACTGATAAAATCCGAAAACCAATTCCCGTCATCGCTGACCTGCGGTGCATTATTATTCACCTGCAAATTGCTATCAATAATGACCTGATTTGCATCATTTATCACAGTGTCAACGGTGGGAATGTTAAGCTGTATGTTTGAAATATTGCCGATATTGCCTGTAAAATCCATACTCTGGGTTGAATTTTGTGAGGAATTGAATGAATCAAGACCTGCAACACCGCCTAATTGGTCGGTTGATACGTTGGAATCATCATCGGATGAATATCCGAACAATGCACTCAGGAAGGACGAACCTAAAGTAGATGTATCAAAACTCGGCAAAAGTAAGGATGATATGCTGAATATTCTTTCCGGCATTTCAAAAGGTACATTTTTTATAAGATTTGCAATAGAGGAATCAAGTCCAACCTCGGAAAGCAACTGGGAAACAACATCCGAAACACTCGAAAGTGCACCTGAAATGGTATTGCCTGCTGAAACATAAGTTTCCGAGCCCTGATATACATTAATCTTATAGTATGATGATACTGTACCCGTGCTGTCTGTATACTCAACGGTTATTATGACGGTTTCTTTTTCAAGGTCTGTATCAAGAGCTACGTCAACATAATAATTTTCCTGAACATCAACGCCATTGATAAGTACATTTACTTTTGTACCGTCAGATTCGCTTGTTGTGCCTAAGGTCTGAGGATAAAACCATATCTTTTCCCTTTTGTATTTAAGCCGGGCATTATATTCAAACACATCTGCGTAAAACTCGCCTGCTTCAAGGTCAAAGTATTGAGTATTTTTGCTTACAAGGTCAAATGCTTCCTCATATGTTACGGAATCCTTTACCGCAACTCCGTTCTGCTTGCCTATAAGCTGTAACATATAAAACGGAAGATTTTTTGTATTTACCGCATACTCAAAATCCGATACATTTATTGAAACCTCATATATCCGGCACATCATCGCACACAGATACTTGACTTTTATTTCATCGGTTGTTGCCGTATTTGTATCAATGGAAATACCCTGAGCTTTTATTGTCATTATGGCAATAAGTCTGTAAATCTCTTCATTCGATGTACTGCTGTTTACATCATACCCCATATTGTAAAGCATATAGCGGCAAGCGGCAAGGACATATTCGTCAAGTCCTGTAAGAGAACCGTCGCTGTCAAACCTGAGAATATAGCTTACATCAACACCGATAACCACCGAAATATATGATGTAAATGCTTCGTACAAGCCCGTACCTCTTTTTACAGTAAAGCTTTCATCGGATGAAAGCAAAGAAAACAAAGCTCTTGCAACAATAAGTGTTTCGCTGCTGTTCTCCGCTTCGCCTGTGGGATAAACAACCCCTAAACTCTCAAGATATGAACGGATGTATTGGTCGGAAAACGAAGATGCCGCAGTTGACGACGCCAAAGACTCTACAATTTGCAAAATATAAAGATACGCAACGTCAGCCATGCTTTCGTCAAGAGAGTAAAGCACTTGATAATAGGCTATCTCCTGTGCAAAAGAATCAGCCGTATGAGCGTAAGGATAAGTTGAGATTGGTTCTAATTCAACCTGTTGCCTTGCCAATGATTCAATGGTTGACATATCCTCTTTAATGATAAGGTCTTTAAGCCAGGACAAATTTACGCTGTCATATGTAAACTGCGTTTCAACCATCAATATACCGTAAGAACACAATCCCATTGACAGTATTCCTGACATCAATACAACAGTCAACAAAACCGCAAGCAGTTTTTTGATTTTCATTTTTTATTCCCTTTCTGTTTTTCTTCCCTTTAATTTATTTATAAATATACATATTAATAATACCTCTTTTAAGCTCTGTTGTCAATTAAAAAATTTAACTATTCAATAAGTTATCACGTTTGTTTTTAAATTTTCTAATCCTTGACCTGTTTTCTGTTTTATGTTAATATAATAATATATTTTCTCTTGAAAGGTTTTTTAATATGCTGATATCTCCTTCAATTCTCGCAAGTGATTTTTCCCGACTTGCCGAAGAAATAAAATCAATAGAAAACGCAGGTGCAGACCTTGTGCATATTGACGTTATGGACGGTATGTTTGTACCTAATCTTACTTTGGGGGCACCTGTTATAAAATGCCTTAAAGATAAAACGACACTCCCCTTTGATGTACATTTAATGATTGAAGAACCTGCAAGATATATTGACGATTTTGCATCTGCGGGAGCTGACATAATCACTTTTCACATTGAGGCAACAAAGGACATTGATGCAACAATCAACAAAATTATAAACTGTGGTTGCAAACCTGCAATTTCATTAAAACCTAACACTCCTGCCCAAGCTGTTTTTCCTTATATTGACAAGCTTTATATGGTGCTTGTAATGACGGTTGAGCCGGGCTTCGGCGGTCAATCCTTTATGGCAGATATGATGCCCAAATTAAAAGCAATTAAAGATGAAATTGAAAAAAGAGGTCTTGATACCCATATTCAGGTTGACGGCGGAATTGACGATAAAACGGTTACGCAAGTGCTTAAAAACGGTGCAGATGTGATTGTTGCAGGAAGTTATATTTTTAAGGCATCAGACAGAAGTGAACCGATTAAAATTCTTCGTCAAAAGGGTGAATTTTATGAAAAATAAGCTTATAATTTTTGATTGCTTCGGTGTGATATTCGATGAAATTGCTCCCGTTTTCTTTAATAAATATTTACCCGAAGATAAAGCAGCCGAAGTAAAAGAAAAAATCTTTGTGCCTGCCGATTTGGGATTGATTCCCTATGAACAGATATTTGATGAAATTTCAAAAGAGCTGAATATGGATAAAAAATCAATAATTACTGAATGGGAAAGTCTTATTCATCTTAATTATGATATGGTTGGAGTAATAAAGAAATTGAGAGAAAATGCTGATATTGCTCTGCTTTCAAATGCTCCGTTGGGATTTGTTGAAAAGATTTTTGATAAGTATTCACTCAATTCCATGTTTGACAAAATCTTTATATCATGTAACATAAAAATCGCAAAGCCTGACATAGAGATTTATAAATATTGCGTTTCTCAATTCAATAAAGCTTACGATAAAATTTATATGATTGACGATAACATAAAAAATCTTGAACACTTACCGTCAATAGGCATAACACCGATTCATTTCACCGATATTGACAGAATGCTTGACGAATTGAAAGATTAACGGACTGCAAAACGCAGTCCGATTTTTTGATTATACAAATAATCATTCAGCACACACATTTCAAGCCTCCCTCGTTGAGGGAGACTTGTGTTCTCTTCGCTGAATTATTGCTTATCTTCATTAAGCCGCTCAAGGTATGTATCCGCATCAACACCGTCAATGAACACTGCAACGGGGATAACTTTACCTTTGTAAACATAAGCTTCAAGATATGCTCTTCTGAATTGATTATGCAATAATTTGTCCCACCAATCATCATCTTCGTTTTCTTTAACAAAATGCACATAATCAAGGTTTTCGTATTTGCTGACTTCTATTGAGTTTATAGGAAATTCAAAATAATCAAAATCATCGCTTTTTATATAAAAATCACCTTCAGGCTTTCCCTTGGTCGATTGAATCTCGTAATAACCGGTTGTTCCGTTATGCACTAATTGAGCGTATTTAGTACCCCATTCATAATCCGACGGTAAATCAAAATGCAATTTACCGTTGCTGTATGAAAAGCTTTCAAGCTCCAATTTAACACATAAACCGTTTTTAATAATTGTATTATTTTCGATTACTTCAAAAGCCACCATTCCTATGGGTACACAAAGCTGAATCACCATTACGAGGATAAGTATAATCAATCCTGATTTTTTACGCATATTATACCACCGTCCTCTTTTCTTTCGGGTTTCATTCTTTTTGCAATAATGAAATTTACCGTAAATATAACAATACCGAAAATTAATAACAAAATTCCTGCCGTAAACATACTTATTTCAATAAGACTTACTGTCATAGTTGCAATAAGAACCGCAGTAGTAACAAGGCCGAAATTAAGGGGGATAAATTTGCCTGTCATCACACCTTGCGCAATAAGCGTTACAGCCATTCCAAAAGCACCAATCATAAGCAACAGATATACAATAATACCGTCTTTTAAGTTAAAAAGAGCATTTACAACTTCCACAATAAAGCAAAGTGCGGCAAATGAGCAATATGTTATTTTCAGGGAATTAGTTTTTAATGGTTTAATTCCTATAATTAAAGCTGAAGCCAAAACAACGATACCAAAGATTGCAAAAATGAATGTTATAGCTTCAAATTTTTCAAGTGCATAACCGCCGATATTCTCTGCAGACAGAACAACCATTACAACAGAAGTTACAGTACAGCCTGCGAGTCCTATTGTTTTAAATGGAGAGGAAAATGAATCGTTTTTATCAACAATATATAGAGCAAGGAAAAATGCAAGGGAGGCAAACAAGGTAACAGGTGCTTCCGTAAAAACAATTCCGTTTATAAATACAACTGCATAAGCCACCAAAACAGAAAGCCATCGAGCATATATATGTCTTACATCGTCACTCTTTTTGCGGTTGATTATTACATACACAAGACCTGCAACATAAAACAGCAACATAATAAAAGGTGCTATCCATTGATTCTTGATTTCAAACATATACATACAATAGTATATTGATGCCCCATAGTAAACAATCAGCGGAGTAACCGCATCAAGAACATAAATCACGGGCAGAAACATCAATGCATCAGCAAGCAGACAGTTTGCAAAACCGCCGTTAATATCAAATACACTATTGACAAGAGCTATTGTTGCCGCAACACCTGCACACCACAGAACGGATGTTCCCTCACACCATGCGATACTGTCACGGTGCTTGATGTAGGTATAAACTGCAACTCCCTGACCTGCAAGCATCGGTATAAAAGCACAGACAGCTTTTAACGCTTCGGGGAATTTTTCCCAACCTGTAACAAAAATAAGTATAAGACCTACCGCAATAAGAATTGATGCGATTATTGAAAAAATTGCAGTAAGCATACGTTTTGTGTTCTGCTTTTTATCTTCTTCACTTTTAAATCTTTTTTCGCCGTATATAAGCTCCTCAACATCCACTTGGAGAACCTGTGAAATTTTTATGAGCATTTCAATATCGGGTTGTGTTCTGCCGTTTTCCCAGCCGGAAACAGTCTGCCGTGTTATATAAAGCTGATTGGCAAGAGCATCCTGCGTCATTTTTTTTGATGTTCGGATTTTTTTAAGATTTTTTGCAACTTTTGTCATAGGTAACACCTCCTGTTTAAATTTAAGCACAATTAAATTTAAAAGTCACGCATTTAGTTAAAAATAACTACGCAACAATCTGTTGCGTAGGCAAAAACATTACGTTTTATTCTTTTTTGCATCTTCAAGAACTTTTTTATAGGGCATTAACATACCCTCATTCATCATATTTGCACCCATTTTTGCCTTGATTTTTTTATTATCAGCAAGCTTGGTAAGTGAACCGACAAGATACATAGCCGCAATCATTCCCTTTTTCTTCTGGGGGAAATCATACTGTCCGTGAGCTTTAAAGAATTTATGGTCAGCACGCATAAGTCCCTGCATCTGATAAATAAGGTCTCTAAAAATCTTCATGCCGCCCACACCGAGGAAATCCGAGGGCATAACAAGACTGTTTTCAAGAGCATAAGTAAGAGTTTTTGCAAGACGGTCGATCTGTTCGTCTGTATTATTTTCGTTAGATGCAACACCTGTAAGGAAATTGCCGCCTACCTGACTTCTGCCATCAACAACCATTCGGAGATTTTCCTCTGCAGAATACTTACCGTTTACGATATATCCTACAGGCTTGCCCATTGTAACGGTTCTGTGACCGTTGCAGAACTGCCTGTCGTCGTACATTTTAAAGCGTGAACCCATTGAATGGTCTTTAATTGTAAATGCGTAAACTGTTGCATCACAGGACTGAATTTCGGTACGCAGATATTCGTCAAAGCCGTCTTTATAAACACATTTGCCTGTTGCGGCACATTTAAAGCAACCGAGACAGCCGCCCTTTAACGGATATTCTCTTATATTTACAATTTTGCAATCTGCAGGAAAAACTGCAACAAAGCGATCTATCATAGCTTTGAGCTGTGTGTCGTCCTCCGTAACGTCGGTTACGATAACCACATTTTTATTAAGGGTTTTTGCTGTTTTTTCAGCAGTTGTCGGTGTAACCGGAGTATAATCGAGATTTACAGGTACTGTTGCTTCATAAAAACTATTTTCCATACTCCAAAGTACAAAATTGAAGAAACCAACGGCTTCTTTCTGACCTTTTTCTGTAGTAAGGTCATCCATATCGGCAGAGAGTCCCTTTATGTATTTAAGTCCCATATCTGCACAGTTGAGCTGAATATACTTATGAGCAGTAACATCGTAAAAATGCTTTGATGTGCTTATCTGTGTTGCAAATTTAGATGAAAAATCAATACCCGATTCTTTCATCAGTTCAATGAATCTGTGAAGCTGACAGGGTGCAAGAAACGTGTAAACAGGGTATGAAAAAATAAGTAAATCTGCATTGTTTATCTTTTCTGCCGCTTGGGAAAAATCTTTTTCATATTTTCTTATATATTGCCCTGCATGAATAACATCAAAATTCATATCAGGGAATTTTATTGCAAGATAATTGCTTGTCTGTAATGTTACGCTGTAATCACCTTTCGGACTGCCGTTTATAACAAGAATATTCATAAATACGCCGCCTTTCCGTGTCTATGATACCACATAAAATTACATTTTTCAATCAGAACATATACACATATATTGAATAAAAGTGAAACATACTGCCCAACAACACAAAAACATGAAAAACAGCGTGCAAAGAGGGAATTTTTCTGCCCCATCCGCAAAGCACCGCACCTATAAGATAACAGGCACAGCCTGCAAGAATCTCACCGAATGCAACAACATTTATATCATTAAAAACAGGGATTACACTCATAAGCATAAGTGTTCCCGAACCTATGTACACAGCCATTGTAACAGATTTCAGCTTTTCAAAAAAGAACAATTTTGAAAAAATTCCAAAGGATGTACAAAGCCACGCAAGTATAAGCACCGTAATGCCTATAGCTTTATTTATTTCATACAATGTCAATAAAGCACAAGGTGTTGCCGTACCGGCAATAAGAATGGGAACGGTACAATGGTCAAGAAGCCTTGCTTTGCGTTTTTCTTCACCTATCGGTAAACCGTGATAAACAGATGACATAGTGTAAACTGCTATCATCGAAATGCCGTAAATGACTGCCGACAGCATATATCTTACACCTTCTGCTTTTAAAACAAGCATTATCAGTGCCACAACAGCAAATACCGCACCAATAATGTGTGTCAGACAATTCCAAAAATCCACTTTTTTGGAATACTCAATCAGTTCAACATCTTTTCCTATCATTAACATCTCTCCTCGTATATGGATATTCTACCACATCATACCGAAAAACTGAATACTCCTAATTATGGAATATCCTCGTTGACTTTATATTTATGTTTTGATATACTCTTATTGGTGATATAAATGAAAATTATATGTATAATTCTTGCGTTTATTTTAGGCTTTTTTACTTATCCGATAAGCTATCTGCCTTTTATTCAGGATAAAGATTTTGATATTGAATGTGCAGACCCAACTGCTGAAGGAATTTATGTTGAGGGAGAACATTATCCGATAAATGCAGAAACAAACAGTGATTACGGCATAATTTTAAAAGATACAGTAACACTTGAACTGAATAAAATATATTTCTCATGGTTTAATTATTACGGTATTGCATATACAACAGACGCATATATCAAGGGTGAAATATGCTATAAAGCAGGTGTAAAAACCGTAACGGAGGAGTTTTTCCTCGAACCCGGTGAAGATGTTACATATTTTTACTCATTTATCAATAACTGTTTAAAAGGAAGAAAGGCAAATGCAATAATCAGCATATCTTTCACTCCTCTTGATACTGAAAAAGCAACAATTTATATTCACGGAATCAATGTGTTTAACAGAAAAATACCTGACAAACAGATTTATATTCAGAGCAAAAGCGTTAAAATCGGTGTAGATCTGCTTTGGGGCGGAGCATTGAGCTACCTTGAAGACCTTGATTCAAACGTGCAGGTTGTTAATATTGACGGCAATATTCATGTGGATTCCAATGCCGCAGAGAGATATAACACAAAATCAGTTAATAATAATGTAAATCTTATAAACAGAAATGACACAGGCAGACTTGTTCAGCAATCATACTACGGTACAATCGGCGGCGAGTACGAGCCTGCATATTACGGTGAAAACCTGTGGAACTACAACCCTGTTCAGGGTGGCAATCAGTACAACGATAACAGCAAAATCGTTGATTTGAAAATTGAAGAAAACCTTATTTATATCAAATGTCAGCCCCTTGACTGGGCAAAAGAGAAAGAATGTATAACGCCCTCTTATATGGAAGCTTATTACACAATCGAAAATAATATGCTTCATGTATCATGCAGATTTGTTGATTTTTCGGGATATGAAGAAACTGTAAGAACACAGGAATTGCCTGCATTCTATTGTGTTGAGCCGCTGAACAACTTTGTTTACTGTGACAACGGTGAACTCAAATATGTAAAAGACCTTATTTTCTGGCCTGATGCAGGCTATCCCAATTATGTATCTGACGAAAATTGGGCAGCATTTACGGGCGAATTTGATGATAGCTTCGGAATAGGTCTTTATGTGCCAAATGAAGATTCAACAAGCTTTCTTACAGGTGTGTATGCAAGAGGTGAAACAACCAACTCTTCACCTGCTGATGATGGTCCCACATCATATATAGCAGTCGTAGAAGATATGGTATTTAAAAGCTTTACTCCCTTTGAATATGATTTCTATATCACAACAGGTGATGTAACGGAAATAAGAAATACATTCAGTACAATAAAATAGCAAAATCCCCTCGATTGAGGGGATTTTTTTGTAAACAATAATTTACAAATTGAAAGTTGATAATTGAAAATGTAAAATTAATGAAAAGGCTCCGCCTTTTGAACCATTTATATTCAAGCCGTTTCACGGCTTCCTTAATTTTCAACTTTACATTTTCAATTTTACATTACAAGAATTTAGCGGTACGCTAAATTCTTGTTTAAAGCACCTTTGCGAGGAAGCTTTTAAGTCTTTCGCTCTTGGGTGCATCAAAGATTTCATCGGGAGTACCTTCCTCAATGATAACTCCGCCGTCCATAAAGATTACTCTGTCTGCAACCTCACGGGCAAATCCCATTTCGTGAGTAACAACAACCATCGTCATTCCCTCTGCAGCAAGGGATTTCATAACATCAAGAACTTCGCCTACCATTTCTGGGTCAAGTGCTGATGTAGGCTCGTCAAAAAGAATAACTTCCGGAGTCATGCACAAAGCACGAACTATTGCAACTCGCTGTTTCTGACCGCCCGAAAGTGAATATGGATAGGCATCTGCTTTTTCTTCAAGCCCGATTCGTCTGAGCTGCTCAATACCGTTTTCTTTTGCCTTTTTCTTTAGTTCTTTTACTGTCAAAGCTATCGGTTCAATCTCACCTTTTTTCAGATGCAATTTAACGAGAACATTGTTTATTTTCTGTTTCTTCAGTTTCTTTTTGCCTACATAAACAGGAGCCATTATGATATTATCAATAACAGTTTTATTATTAAACAGATTGAAGTGCTGAAATACCATGCTCATTTTTTGTCTGTGAAGATTAATATCAACTTTAGGATCTGCGAGATTTTCACCGCCAAATATAATCTCACCGCTTGTAGGTTCTTCCATACGGTTAAGGCAACGCAAAAATGTACTTTTTCCCGATCCTGACGGTCCGATTACAACAACTTTTTCACCTTTCTTGATGGTGGTTGAAATATTCTTCAAAACATGATTTTCACCAAAATACTTATTAAGGTTAATTACGTCTATCACTCTTACGCAGCCTCCTTTCCATGATTCTGATAAGCAGAGTTATAATCATTACAATAACAATGTAAATCAATGCCATGGTTATGTACGGAATCATATATTCGTATGTTCTGCTACCAATAGATCTGAAAGCTTTATAAAGATCTGTTGCGCCAACAAAAGAAACAACAGATGTTTCTTTTACAAGAGCAATAAATTCATTGCCAAGTGTGGGAAGAATATTTTTTACAGCTTGCGGAATAACAATTTTTATCATTGTTGTGCCGTAACTCAAACCAACACTTCTTCCGCCCTCCATCTGTCCCGGATCAACGGAAAGAATACCGCCTCTCATTATTTCAGAGATGTAAGCACCACTATTCATGCCGAAAACAATAATTGCTACATTAAGCGAATCAACTCTGTTAAAACCGAGCAACGGAAGAACTACATAGTAAAAAACAAGAAGCTGAACAACAATAGGTGTACCCCTGAATAGTGCAACATAGAATGAACAGATTTTATCAAGCACTTTAGGTAATATTTTTTGTTTCGGAAATACTCTGACTGCTGCGATTACTGTGCCTATAACAATTCCGATAATAAGACCAACTACAGCAATTATCATAGTATTTTTAAGTCCCTGAAGGACACTCACATAAGCACCGTTATCTATAAACTGTTCTAAAAATAGAGATATTTTTCTGTCAAAACTCATATGATTTAATCCTTTACAAACAAGCAAGCCTCACTGAAACAGTGAGGTGTATTGCATTGCGTAATTTTTTGTATATCAGGGATTAACAGATGCCACAATTGCTGCAGCAGGTGCCGCATCAATAATAACAAAGTCAATTCCGCCGTTAATAAGATCCTGTACAGCAAGTGCACCGCTGTCATAAGATACACATTCAGCATTAAGACCGTCAAAGCCCATTGAACCACCCTTAATGTAAGCCTCACCGGTTGTGCCTGTCTGCGCACCTATCTTTGTGTTACTGTCGAGTTGAGAAAGAATAGCTTCAACAGAAGCAAGGTCTGTACAACCGTCAAATCTTGTATCATCAGCCTTAACGATTATCTGCTGAGATGCAGCATAATAGGAGGTTGAAAATGTAACTGACTCTTCTCTCTCGGGATCAACTGTAAGACCTGCCATAGCAATATCGCACTTGTGCTGACCTACTGCCAGACATACAGAATCAAAGTCCATATTGTTGATTACAAGCTCCTTGCCAAGTTCTTCAGCAAGAAGAGCTGCGACTTCCATATCTATACCATAGTAGAGCTCACCCTCTTTATATTCAAAAGGTGCAAATTCTGCATTTGTTGCAACAACAAGCTGATCTTTTGTTTCATCAAGTTCTGCAGATTCAATACCTACGGGAGTGCCATCACCAAAGTAGTTGTTGCAAATGTCATCGAATGTGCCGTCTTCAAGAATCTTTGCAACAAAAGCATTTACATCAGCAAGAAGTTCGGGCTGATTTTTATCAACTCCAAAAGCATATTCTTCATCTGAAAGATTGATGTTGATAAGTTTTACAATGTCTGAAGAAGCCATATTATCAGATGTTGCGTTTACATCTTCATCTGTAGATGTTTCTTCATTGTTGTTTGTGTTGTTGTCTGTGCAGCCTGCAAGCATACATACTGCGAAGAGCATTGCAACTGCCATTAAAACGGAAATTACTTTTTTCATTTTGGATTATCTCCTTTATAAAAATTTACTAAAAAAGTATATCACATAATAATACAAAATTCAACTGAATTTTTGCATATATATAAGAAGAATATGTGTATATTTATCTGTCATTTTTAATAAATATACAATTTATTTTAAGAATTTGCTGTAGCCGGTACCATGCTGAACGCATCTTGAAACACGGCTTAATGTTGCGGAGGAAATATCCGTTTCCTCAATAACCTGATTGTATGTTTTGCCCTCAATAAGCAATTTTGCCGCTTTGACACGCTGTGCCATTTGCTCAATTTCCTTGATTGTGCATAAATCTGCAAACAATTCTTTGCAATCTTCGGCGGACTCCATTGATGCAATCAGTTCATACAACTCATTTATCATCTGTTCGTTATTTTTATTGCACATAATTACAAATTCTCCAAGGACTTGCTGAAAAATGCCTTTGTCTTTTCGGATTTGGGATGATTGAAAATTTCATCGGGAGTACCGATTTCTTCAATTATACCGTCAGCCATAAAAATGATTCTGTCGGACACCTCTCTTGCAAAGCCCATTTCGTGAGTAACAACAATCATTGTGCTGTCGCCGTTTTTAAGTCCTTTTATAACCTTAAGAACCTCACCTGTAAGTTCAGGGTCAAGTGCCGAAGTAGGTTCGTCAAAGCAAAGAATATCGGGATTTAATGCCAATGCTCTTGCAATCGCAACTCTCTGCTGCTGACCGCCCGAAAGCTCACAGGGATAGTTATATGTTTTATCCGTAAGACCTACACGCTCAATAAGTTTTTTTGCAGTAGCCTCAATCTCGTCATTTGTGCCGATTTTCAGCAGTTTCGGTGCGAGCATAATGTTTTCAAGCACATTATACTGGGGAAAAAGGTTGAAATTCTGAAAAACAAGGCCAAAATGAAGCCTTTGCTCTCTTATCTGTGCATCTTTGAGCTTTTTCGCCGTTTTGCCGTCAAAAATCTGCTTGCCGTTTATACTGATTGTGCCTTCTTCGGCAAATTCAAGGAAATTAAGACATCGGAGTAACGTAGTTTTACCGCTTCCCGAAGAACCGATAATTGAAAGAACCTCACCTTTATCAAGAGAAAAAGAGATTCCTTTTAAAACTTCGACTTTACCGAAGCTCTTTTTTATGTTATTAACTTCAAGTACAGCCATTTTATCAACTCCTGAAATAGTCAAGTTTCTTTTCCAATTTTCTGAAAAGAACCGTAAGCAAGCCGTTAAATATAAGATAGAATGCACCTGTGTAGAACAAAGGCCATATAAGTCCCTGACTCTTGATAAAGTTCTGACCGTTCCAGATAATTTCATAAACTGAAATAGTACGTGCAAGAGATGTGTCCTTAACGAGCGTGATAATTTCGTTACTCATTGGCGGAATGATTCTCTTGATAACCTGGAGCAGTACAACCTTAAAGAAAATCTGCGTTTTTGTCATACCGAGAACCTGACCTGCTTCATACTGTCCTTTTGGAATGGACTCTATACCGCCTCTGTAAATCTCAGAAAAATAACAGGCATAATTTATTACGAATGCGATAAGCACAGCAGGGAATCGGTCAAAACCGGTAATTCCGAACATCAGACCGGGACCGTAGAAAATTACAATAATCTGTAGCATAAGCGGTGTTCCGCGGATTATCCATATTAATATTTTTACCAATGCACTCAAAGGCTTGAATTTGCTCATTGAACAAAAACTGAGAATAAGTCCGAGCGGTAATGCAAAAACTAATGTAAGAGCAAAAAGTTTGAGCGTTACACCAAAGCCCTCAAGCAGTTCTAATGTTACATTAAGAAATGTTTCCATATCTTCTCTCCGTCACAAAAATTTGAGGCAGAATCAACGCTCTGCCTCAACTGTTAGCATCTGTTTAATTAGAATGCAAGTGTAAGTTCGTACTTTTCAGCAAGTGTTTCAAGGTCAGCCTTGTTATTAACCATATACTGATTGAGAACAGCAGTTACATCAGAACCTGTTCTGAATGAAACACCGTATTCTTCGCTTGTGAGCTCAATAACGCTTGTAAGGGAAGCATAACTTGTACCCTCACCTGTCATAGCGTTAGCCATTGTGATGTCGATAATACAAGCATCGGATGTACCTGCCTGAACTTCCATGAGAGCCTTGCTCTGTGTATCAACTGAAACATAATCAAAGTTGTTATCCTTTGCAGCAGCTTCACCTGCGGAACCAACCTCAACTGCGAATGAAAGGTCAGCCATTGATGCGGCATCTGCATAGTCAGCAGCTTTATCAGCAGCCATAACAACTACCTGTGCATTTTTAACATATGCGTTTGATACGTTTGTGGTAAGTTTGATTTCATTTGTAATTGTCATACCGTTCCAGATACAGTCAATCTTCTTTGCATCAAGCTCGAATACCTTGTTATCCCAGTCAATTTCGATAAATTCGACTTCAACACCAAGTTCTTTTGCAAATGCTCTTGCAAATTCTGCATCAAAACCGGTCCATTCGTCGCTGCCCTCTTCTTTGTAATCCATGGGAGCATAGTCTGTGATACCAACAACAAGTGTACCCTTGTTCTTTATGTAATCAAGGTCGGACTGTGTTGCAACTGATGAATCTTCAAGAACTTCATTTGTTGATGATTCTTCGTCAACTTTTGTGTCTGTACAGCCTGCAAATGCGAATACAAGCAATGCTGCCATAAGTAATGCGATAATTTTTTTCATGATGAATTTCTCCTTTCGATGATGCTTTGAGCATCTTCAACGCAATACATTATACTTTATCAAACTAAAGTTGTAAAGTGTTTTTTATATAATTTTTCATTTTCAGCAATAACAACAAACAGGCAGAAAATCATTAAAATTTATTGTGAAAAAATTACAATACCGCACATATATAATCTGTTATATGGAATGATAAAATAAAAAGGAGTGATTATTTTGGCATCACAGGATAAAGAATATGAAATAATGACCAAAAAGGCTTCCCCGCCCTCGCCAAGAATCAAAAACATGATTTTTGCATTTCTTTTCGGCGGTACGATATGTACAATAGGTGAATGTTTTAACAGCCTGTACACATATCTGGGACTGAAAACAGAAACCGTGGCGGCACTTGTTTCAATTACACTCATTGTTATTGCAGCAACTCTGACAGGTATCGGTGTATTTGATAAAATTGCAAAATACGCAGGTGCAGGTACACTCGTACCAATTACGGGTTTTTCAAATGCAGTAGTTTCATCTGCTCTTGAATACACAACAGACGGTAAAATCTACGGCACAGGTGCAAAGATGTTTACTATTGCCGGTCCTGTTATCGTTTACGGCTGCGGTGCGGCAAGTTTGTACGGACTGATTTATTATTGTTTTTTATAATAAACAGAATGAGAAAAGGCTGACATAAGTCAAGCCTTTTCTGTTATGTTATTTCTTTTTTATTTTATAATGTGAGATGATGACATATATTATTCCAACGATACCCAAAACACCGGCAAGATATGTAAATAATGGTATATGCATAATTGCACGCAAGGCATTACATGCTGAGATAACAGCAATGAAAAGAAAAATAACTGCTGCTTGTATGCGATAAGCTTTTTTGTCCATAGTATTTCTTTCTTCTTCCGAAGCCTTTAAATATGTATCATCAAGGATAATATCTTTGCCAAGAAAGGCAAGTATACTAAAAACCAAAGATGTTACAGTTAGAAAAATCAAAAAAATTAAACCAAACATAATTTCATACTCCTTTTGTTTATTATACCATATCGCTGATTTAATGTAAATGTTTTTCGTAAAATTAATGAGTCATATATTGACACAAGCAGACGGTAAAATCTACGGCACGGGTGCAAAGATGTTTACAATCGCAGGTCCTGTTATCGTTTACGGATGCGGTGCGGCAAGTTTGTACGGGCTGATTTATTATTGTAATGAGCAATGAGTAGTGAGCAATGAGCAATTAAGGAATCCCTACGGGCTTGAATTATATACAATCGGGTTAAAGGGCAACGCCCTTTCCACCATAGCTCACTGCTAATTGCTAATTGCTAATTTCTCATTTTTATCGGCAAAGCCGATAAATTATTGTTTACCAATGAGTAGGGAATGCCCATTGGGCATTCCGATTTGCCGAAGGCAAATAACAGTGGAACACCGTTGAATTGCTGAAATTTAACATAAAATGCCTGTCGGCATTTGTGCTACGCACCGAAACGCCCAATGGGCGTTCCCTACGGAATACCATCAACATTCTGATAAATTATTGTTTAAAGGCGTACCGTGATTGGCTCGCCTTTTGTGATAATTATTCAAGACCTACAGCTGATTGAATAATGGTGTATATATACTGTAAATTAGCAAAATAAAAGTCAATGCACCCCCGAACACAAATTCGAGGGTGGAACTATATTCAGTTACATAAGTGCTTCAAAAAACTGACGGATTTTTTCAAAAAAGCTCATAAAGAACTCAATTATTCTGTCAAAGAAGCTGCTGCTTGATTCAGAGGTATCGTTATTATCACTGTTGTTTTCTTCTGTTACAGGTGCGTCTGTAGCAGGTTCATCGGTTGTGGGCTCTTCTGTAGCAGGCTCCTCAATAACATAGTTATAATGAATAGTTGCGGATGTTAAATATTCATTTTCTTCACCTATTGAAATATTAGCCCAATCCGCTTCACTTCCGCCGTAATATACATCGGTAAGGCGTGGGCAATAACCGAACACACGATCACTGATTGATGTTACACTATCGGGAATGGTTACACTTGTAAGGCTTGTGCAAAATTCGAACGCCATAATGCCGATTGAGGTTACGCCGTCTGGAATTATATAAGATATTCTGCTGTTTCCAACAGAATATTGAATAAGCTCTGTTTTATCTTTATTAAATAATACACCGTATTCATCACTTGAATAATACTGATTATTTTCATTAACGATTATACTTTTAAGGCTTGAGCAATCGCTGAACGCACCCCAGCCGATTGTGGTTACACTGTCGGGTATTGTTACACTTTCAAGGTTTTCGCATTCCATGAATGCTCCATCGCCGATTATGGTTACACTATCAGGAATGATTATGCTTTCAAGGCTTGTGCAACAAAAGAAAGCACTTTCTCCGATTGTGGTTACGCTGTCAGGCATTGTTATTTTTTCAAGACTGTTGCAATAACAGAACGCACCCCAGCCGATTGTGGTTACACTGTCGGGTATTGTTACACTTTCAAGGCTTTCACAAAATGAGAATGCAGCACTGCCGATTGTTGTTACACTATCAGGAATGATTATGCTTTCAAGGCTTGTGCAACAAAAGAACACAGAATCACCAATTGTGGTTACACCGTCGGGAATTATTACACTTTCAAGGTTTTCACATTCCATGAATGCACGATCGCCTATTGTTGTTACACTATCAGGAATGATTATGCTTTCAAGGCTTGTGCAACAATAGAACACAGAATCACCAATTGTGGTTACACCGTCGGGAATTATTACACTTTCAAGGTTTTCACATTTCATGAATGCACGATCGCCTATTGTTGTTACACTATCCGGAATTGTTATACTTGTAAGAGAATCGCACGAAGCAAATGCATAATTACCAATACTTGTAACAGGATAGCACTCAATTGTATCGGGAATTGTAACATCACCGCTGATTGATTCGTTGCAATCTGTA
>CAZBVV010000011.1:0-37181 GCA_964495345.1 uncultured Eubacteriales bacterium | reverse complement strand
GCAAAGGTTGCATATTTTCAGCTATTCCCATATTCGTTTTCCAAGGCTCAATAACACTTCTTGCAAGGCTCATAGAACCTATAATGACCGAAACCGCACTCTCCTACCTGTCACTCACAGGCTCAATGCTTATCTTCTGCGTGGGCATAAACATTATATGGGGTAAACAAATCAAGGTTGCCAATCTTCTGCCGTCAATAGTTGTTGCTGTTATATGGGCAATAGTTGAAAGTTACATATAAAAAATTCAAGTCCTCTCGAACAAACTCGAAAGGACTTTTTATTTATTCTTTTCCGTTCCAGCAATAGGTGCAAAGTTTTTCTGCGGGCAAGCCTGTTGCTTCAATCATATCGTCAAGACGGTGATAACGAAGTGATGTAAAATGCAGTTTTTTACAAATCACATCAACCATTTGCTTATGTTTTTCGCTGTCGGGATTTGTGTATTCGTCAATAACTTCTCTTGACGGGTCTTCAGTACCCTCAAGCTCCATAATTACACGCCTTGCAATAAGCTCTTTTTCAGATGTGGAGCGTGAGAAATTAAGATATTTACAACTGAACATTATAGGAGGACAGGCAGGTCTTATATGAACCTCTTTTGCACCGCTTTCATATAAAAATTCCGTAGTTTCACGAAGCTGTGTTCCCCTTACGATTGAGTCATCAATAAGAAGCAGTCTTTTGCCTTCAATAAGGTCATGTACGGCAATAAGCTTCATTTTTGCAATAAGGTTACGCTTGCTCTGATTTGTGGGCATAAATGAACGGGGCCATGTAGGAGTATATTTAATAAACGGTCTTGCATAGGGAACGCCTGATTCATTTGCATATCCGATTGCGTGAGCAACCCCCGAATCGGGAACACCTGCAACGATATCAGGGATAACATGGTCACGTTTTGCGAGCAGTCTGCCGCAGTTATTACGCATTTTTTCAACGCTTATGCCCTCATATGATGATGATGGATATCCGTAGTACACCCAGAGGAACGTACATATTTTCATATTATCGCCGGGTGCAACAAGAGTTTTTACTTCTTCCGGAGTAATAACAACTATTTCACCGGGACCTAATTCCTTACGGTCTTTATATCCTAAATTAAGATAGGAAAACGCCTCAAAAGCAACGCTGTATCCGTTTTCTTTCTGACCTACCACGACGGGAGTTCTGCCGAGCTTATCTCTTGCGGCATAAATACCCAGAGGAGTGAGAATAAGCAGGCTTAAGGAACCCTCAACAACATCAAGAGCATATTTTATGCCCTCGATAAAATTATCCTTTCTGTTAATAATGGCAGCCACAAGCTCCGTAGGGTTGATTTCGCCGTTACGCATTTCAAAAAAGTGAGTTTTATCGTCAATAATCTCATCTGCAATCTGCTCTGCGTTATTAATTTTACCGACTGTTGTTATTGCATAGGTTCCGTGATGGCTTCTGATAAATATGGGCTGAGCCTCATAGTCGGAAATACATCCTATACCAAGATTTCCTTTCATTTCAACAGATTCGCTGTCAAATTTTGTTCTGAAAGGAGTGTTTTCAATATTATGGATTGCTTTGTCAAAACCATGCTCCTTGCCGTAAACAGCCATACCTGCTCTTCTCGTTCCCAGATGAGAATGGTAGTCCGTTCCGTAAAACAAGTCAAAAACGCAATCATCTTTTGATGCTACGCCGAAAAATCCGCCCATGTGTACACCTCGCCAAAAATGATAATTAACCGAACAATGACATATATGAACTTACAAATGATGCCACAGTCGTGCCTCTCAGTCCCGAAAGAGTGAGCATTCCCGAGGGTATCTGTGCAGAAAATTCATATACGTTCAATGATGATGAAACATTACCGTATCCGTCACCGTAATTTATCTGTTTAAGCTCGTTGTCGATAAAACAGAATGCAACAGACATTTCATCATTGTAAAATGTATAGCAATTTGCGGTAATGCCGTCAATTTCGGTTAAGCCTTCCTTAAAATCGGTAAAATTGTATGCGGCAAGGCTTAAATAATCGGTAATCTCTTCCATATCGGACATATCAACATCCATAGAATCCATAAGAAGTTCGGAAAGTGCAAGATAAATTTTCGAGGAATTGTCAACAAAATACACGTTTCCGTTAAGATACAATATTGAAAAATCCATTCCCTCAACAGCCATTGAAGTCTGGAAATTCTTGCCTGAAATTGCAAGGTCAATTTCTGTGGGTACGCCGTCCGCATCAATAACGCCTTTCAAGTAATACTGACCGTGAATATATGCGTTCATAATTGCAATTTCTTCAAGAGTAAGTGTACTTTCGGCATTATTCATTTCAGCAACGGTTGTTACCTCTTTTGTGGTATACTCCTGAATATAATCATCTGAATTATATTCGACAGAAACAGAATCATCCGAATAAATTGTGTCGTTGCCGTTGTTGTTATCGGAACTGCCCGCAAATTTAAGCACAAGGGCAAATATTATAATAACCGCCGAAAACACAGCAACCGTAATAATAAGTTTTTTGTTGGAACTAAGTGTCATAAAAAAATCTCATCCCCATAATTTCTTGTAAAATTAGTATATTTTATTTTATTTGAGTTGTCAATATTTTAAATTATAAAAAATATAAATAAACTTATTGCGGTTTTCGTATGCTTATGCTATAATTTGATTGATTATCAAAAAGGCGGTGGTAAAATGCGTAGCAAAAAATCGGCTGTTATTTCATTAATTATTGCCATATGCTTATTTTTCACCTCCTGTTCAAACACGGTTAGCGTTACAGATATTTACAATGCAGAAAAGACGGACAGTAAATATCACACCGCATCAAGCAATACTCAAAAGGTTGCATCTTCCGATTATGCGGAGCTTTACATTGATAAAACCACTTATGCCATAAGCTTGAAGGACAAAAGCAACAGCTACACATGGTATGCTTTGCCGCAAAAAAGCAATTCAACATCATACGCATTTGCTGTAACACTTTACACCGAAAGCGGTATATATAATCTTAACACACAGGACAATTCCGTTGCATTTTCTTCAGCAACATACGAAACGGGCAACAACTCCGTTACGGTTAATTATGTATTGTCAAACAATGCAGAAACCGTAAAAAAAGCATACGGTGATATATCAAAAAATGATATTTACGTTGCGTTTTCCGTAACATATACGTTAGACGAACAGACTCTTACAACAAACATTGACCTTTCTCAGATAAAATGTACAAAAGGTGCTTTTATTTCGGAAATAAGTGTACTCCCCTGTTTAGGTGCATCATATGATGACAGCGTAAACGACTATTTCCTTTTACCTGACGGTGCAGGTGCTGTTATGTACACAAGCAAGGCAGATGAATCAACAGACAACGTAAGTGTTGCTGTTTACGGCACAGACCCATATTCGGGCAAAACGGAAACCACCGCATCTGCAACAGTTCCCGTATTCGGCATAAAGAGAAACAACAACGCATTTGCTGCAATCATAACAGACGGCGACGCTCTTGCAACGATTAAAGCATCGAGAAAAACATCCACTCATCCATCAACAATCAATGCAACTTTTGCCGTAACTGCCGTTAAATCTGCCGAAAACGGAAAAACGTACTACGGCAGTTCGTACAGCGGAAATATTACCGTTGTTTACAAATTCCTGTCAGGTGATTTTGCAAACTATTCGGGCATGGCATATTCCGCAAGGGAAGAATTTATTAAAAACGGAACACTTCCCTACGAAGCTTACAACAGCAATTCAGATTATATTCCTTTTTGCGTTACGGTGATCGGTTCACAGGAAAATTCAACGCTTACAACAATTCAACAGGCTATTGATATTTCCGATGCACTTAAAAGCAAGGGAATTGATAACATTCAGCTAAATTTTAAAGGTTTGTTCTCCGGCGGATACGCACAAAAAAATCTTTACAGTGCAAGCATTTTAAAAGATACAGGCGGTGAAAGTGCCTATTATTATCTTTATGAATATGCTAAACGGCAGAATTTTACATTCTATACGGATATTAACATTTTTTCAACGTCAAAATACGATACTGATGATTGCATCAACACGGTTGACGGTGAAAAAGCCGTATATTCAATGAAAAATGACCTTGCTTACAGAAATTATCTGCAATCAAGGCTTTCAACAAGAATCGGAAATGAAGCCGTAAGCATTGGTGAATCAAAACGTAATCCTGCACTTTATTCACAAACGGATTCATTCAGTATGTATCTGCTTCCTGCGGAGAAAGTATCACAGAAAATCTCTGCATTCTTATCGGATGATATTGCAAAAAATACCGTTGCGTTTTCCGTAAACGATGCAGGATATATACTTTCATCATCCGACGCAGCTGACAGGCAAACTGCAAAAAATACCGTTGCTGCCCAGTTAAAAACTCTTGCAAGTAACGGCGGTGTATCGGTTAAAGGCGGCAACATTTACACTTTGTATGCTGCGGAATTTGTTTCCGAAACGCAATTTGACACTTTTTACCCCGAAAGCAGTTCATATGAGCCTGTTCCGTTTATTCAAAGTATCATTCACGGCAGCGTGCTTTACAGTGGGAAACCCATCGATGCAGCGGATCCCCTTTACAAATACGATATGCTCCAATGCATTGAATACGGAGCCATGCCTGCTTTTGAATGGGTGTTTGACAACACCAGCATTTTCTGTTATGACGGATATCTGCTTTCCGAAAGAATAAGCGAATTTACCGAATTTTATCAGAAAGCAAACGATGCACTTAAAGACGTATCTGATTCAAGTATAATATCTCATAAAAAAATCACCCGGGACACCGACGGAAAAAGCATTACGGGCGTTTATTGCACATCATACTCAAACGGAACGCAAATTTATGTTAACTACACCGGAAGTGCCGTTGTTACGCCCGAAAACATTGTAATAGGTGCTTACGATTTTATAAAAGTTGAAAGGTAGGGTAATCTATAATGCCTATAAGAATCACAAATGAACTGCCTGCAAAAGCATTTCTTGAACAGGAGAATGTTTTTGTTATGGCTGAAGCCCGTGCAGAATCACAGGATATAAGACCGCTTAAAATACTTATCGTTAACCTTATGCCTACAAAGGTTGCAACGGAAACACAGATTCTTCGCCTGTTAAGTAATACTCCCCTGCAAGTGGATATTGAGCTTTTGCAAATGGCATCACACACATCCACACACACATCACAGGAACATCTTACAAAATTTTACAAAACTTTTGACGAAATAAAGGATCAGAAATTTGACGGAATGATTGTAACGGGTGCTCCTGTTGAGCATATGGAATTTGAAGATGTGGACTATTGGGAAGAGCTTTGTACCGTATTTGAATGGGCAAAAACCAATGTATACTCCACTTTCAATATATGTTGGGGTGCACAAGCCGCACTTTACTACTATTACGGATTGAAAAAATATCCTCTGCAACAAAAAATGTTCGGTATTTTTGAACATAAGCCCTTGGATTTACTGCATCCGCTTATGAGAGGCATTGACGACACATACTATGTGCCTCATTCAAGACACACGGAAATACGAATGGAAGATATTGCAAAAATCAAAGACTTGCAGGTGCTTTCATATTCGGAAAAATCGGGTGTACATCTGCTGTCGGATATGGATTGCAGAAATTTCTTTTCAACAGGTCATTCGGAATATGATGCAGACACGCTTGCAACGGAATATTTCAGAGATAAAAATAAAGGTATGGACATACAGGTACCTTACAACTATTTCCCCGATGATGACCCTACAAAAATGCCTGTTATAAAGTGGCGAAGCACAGGCATACTGCTGTTTACTAACTGGCTGAATTACTTTGTTTATCAAAGAACACCTTATGACCTTTCAAATCTTTAATTTATAAAGGTGATTATTTATGGATTTTAAACTTGATGCATTCCCCGTTGACGATACCATAGGCGGTATACGCAGTACGGAAAAAATAAAAATTATAATTTGTTATATCCTTGTTAACACATCAGCAGAGCTTTCAAGGGACAGTATTCAATCGGCACTTTACGATAATTCAATAGCTAACTATTTTGAAATATCTCAGGCGATTGACGATTTATTAAAAGTCGGTGCAATAAAAGAAAGTGACGGTGTTCTTTCGGCAAGTGAAAAAGGCCGTCAGATTGCAAACGACCTTAAAGACGAAATTTCCCTATACATTAAAAACAAGGCTGTAAAAGCAACTGCACTTACATCAGTTCTTGAAAAAAGAACAAAAGAAAATGATGTTACGATAACGAAAGTTGACACAAAAAAATATAAACTCGATATAACGATGTATTCGGGACTTAACAATAAAAGTAACGAGCTTGTGCATCTGTCCGTTTTTGTTACGGATGAAATGCAGGCTCAGGTTATGAAACAAACATTTTTGAACAATCCCGCAAACTTGTATGAAAAAATAATCGGCGCACTTACAGATGACCCCGTATTCAAGGAGTAAACGCACATGACGGCAAACAACAAATTTGCAATTTTTCTTGATATTGACAACACGTTAATGTCCGGCGGCAAAATACCGCAAAGAAATATTGATGCAATAAAAAAAGCAAGAGAACAGGGAAACTATGTTTTTATAAACACAGCAAGAAGCTACGCTTTTATCCCCGATATACTCAAAGACAACAGCCTGTTTGACGGTTTTGTTGCAGGAATCGGCACGGATTTAAGGTTTCACGGCAAGCAGATTTTCAGCTCTGTTATGGAAAACTCAGAAGTTAAATTAATTGCACAGCATTTTATCAATGACACAAGAGAAATCGCATTTGAGGGTGAAGACCACATTGTATGGATTAACCCCGAAAATCGCAGAGAAGTATATCACACTCTCTCCTCACCCGAAGATTTTGACACCGTATACAAAGATTTTAAAATATCAAAAATGTATATAAGAGGTCAGCTGACTGATAAAGAAAGAGAGATGTTCGGTAAAGATTACATACTTTATCAGCATGAAAGATATGCCGAATTTGTAAGAAAAGGATTCGGCAAAGCAAAAGGCATGCATATGATGGCTCAACATCTTGCAATCAGCAACGATAGGTGTATTGCTATGGGGGATAGCTCAAACGATGAAGATATGCTGGAAGCGGCGGGAATATCTGTTGCCATGGGTAACGCAATACCTGAAATAAAAAAAATGTGTACATATATCTCCTGCGATGCTAAAGACGGCGGTGTTGCCGAAGCACTTGAGAAGTTAGTAATCCGCTGATAAACAATAATTTAGCGAATCTAATTTATTGTTTATGTTACTATAAATCTCTGTTTCCGAACACTACTCAAACGAATCCCACCGGTTTAAACCGGTGGGATAATGCTTTTATTTAGTGATTCTTATTACTGTTGCGGAATACTGGGGTACTGTGTAATTGAAATTATCGGAAACACCGTCTATTGTAAATTCAACCATCTTGCACATTTCTTCCTGACCGAGGATATTATCGTCTGCAAGGCTTTCACCTGCCACCTGATAAACTGTTGCTTTTGAACTGATGTTTTCTGCGTTTGCAATATCGATAGCAAACGTTCTGTCGTTTTCGGTTACATTTACAAGCTTGATGATGATATCTCCGCTTTCATCGGTAGAGACAACCTGATAAGCTTCTGCATTTGAATCGGATTCAGCATCATAATCAAACATCAGCACATCGTCAATGTATCCCTTGATATTAACACCGTCAACAACAATTTTTATCTCGTACGTAACGCCTGTTTTAACTGTAAAATCTGTTACTGTGCCGTTGATACCGCCTGTCTTTACGCCGTCGGTAATACGCTGAAGACCTGTCTGTGTATTACCCCAACCGCCTATATTCCAATAGAAGCAGTTGTTTTCATCTTCGATAAGGAAAGGAATATAGAATCCTTCTTCACCGTCTGTTTTGGTTGCTTCAACGGTAAATGTATAATTTGTCCAATCCGAATCACCGTAGTATACGCAAGAACCAAGCTCATTGTAATCGGGATAAAGCTCCGTCTGTGTAAATTTGCCGTCGGTTACTTTCCACTTACCGTCGGTTTTCTTATACCAATTCATGAACCATAAGGGAGAATCAAAGCTATCTTCACTTAAAACCTCGCCTGTTTCGTTATCAACAACCTTAACGTTATCAAACTCTGCTGTGGTGTTCCATGTGCCGAGACCTACAAAACCTGCAAGGTCATCCTCAACAATGTCTGCACCGTCAAGTGATGATGAAATAAGAGTTGTACCTGCGTTGTTTGAGAAAAGCTTTTGCATATAATAATTGATTGAACCTGTTACATCGTCATTGTCAAACCATATAAGGTCAGGTGACCAATGTGTTGCAGTAAGATTGCCGAACAACGGAGCATAAGCTGCCATTTTAACAATATCGCCGTTGCGTTCAAGACCTGTCATATATGCCGCCTCTGCAAGAGCCGCTTCGAGTGTATTTGACTTTGCCGCATACTCACCTACGAATACCTGAATTGCACCGCCGTAGATTGTATCGGTCATATTCTCGTAATCTCTTACATAGTTGTCCTCGTCATAATAATCTGTATTTTTAAGGAACCAATCGGGCAACATATAATAATGCTGGTCGATTGCACCTGCATATTCTTCGATAGTAATATCGTTTTCTGCAACATAATTGTAAGCATTTACATATGAGTTGTAATAATTCCAGCCTGATGTTGCTTCTGCCGCACCTGCGGAATAAATAAGCTCAAGTCCCTCATAAAGCTCGGGATTGTTTGCCTTTTCTTCATTGAAACGGTCAAGGAATGCTTCATATCTTTCGTAATAATCCTCGGCTTCGTTTTCGTTACCGATACAGATATATTTAAGCTCAAAAGGTTCTTCATGACCCATTGAAATTCTAACTTTACCCCATTTTGTGGTTTCATCACCACGGCAGAACTCAACAAGGTCAACCATATCCTGTAAATACTGTTCAAAAAGCTCTGTATTCATATCAAGAGGGCCTTTGCCTCTCATCTGACAGTAAAGACCGCAGTTAAGAACAGGCACGCCCACAGCACCAATGTCCTCTGCAAGCACAAAATACTCATAGAATCCCAGACCGTAGCTCATATAACAAGGAAGCGGATCTTCCGTTGCGGCTGTATCTGTCCAGATATTTATACCGTAGGAACGTGCGGCAACATCACCGTAGACACCGTTAAATTCAAGAGGTTCGCCGTTTGCATCAACACCGATTGAATCTTTCCAACTATATGCTGTTTCTTCATCATATCCCTCGATAACGCAACCGCCGGGGAAACGGAGAAATGCAGGTTTAAGGTCAGCAAGAAGCTGTGCAAGATCTTCTCTCATGCCGTGGTCTTTGAATGTAGGCGGGAAAAGAGAAACCATGTCAAGTGCAACCTTACCGTTATCAATAAGAACCTGTAAATATACATTTTCATTTGCTGTAACGGTTGATTTGAGTTCAAGCTCATACTTTGCCCATTCGGAAGTAATTGAATCAATAGTTGTTTCGGCAGCAATCTGCTCACCTGCAACAAGTCTTACCGTAATTTTACCGTCGTAGCTGTCAACAGCCTTTGCATAAACGGAAAAATCGTATGTAATACCGCTTTCAACAGCCATTCCGTCAAGGAAGCCTCTGTTTGCAACGCCTGCTTTTTCACCGCTTGTATTATTAATAACAAGGTAATTTGTGTTGTTTGAATTGAGTCCGCCCTCAGCATCACCGACAGTTACTCTGTAATCGGATGTACCGACACCACTCCAACCGTGAAGTTCATCATCCGTAGCGAGAGTTCCGTACTCAAATGAACGGTTGATAACCATTTCTCCGTACAGACCGCCGTCTGCCGCAAAATTAATGTCCTCAAAAAAGATACCGTAAAGAAGCTCGCTGATTTCGTGAACCTCGTCAGCAGCATCAATAGAAAGTGAATAGTCTGAATTCTCTGTACTGTAAGCTGAAATCGTATTTTCATCAGCAAAAGGTACATATTCGCTGACTGTACCGCCCGTTATACCGAGTGATACGAGAATACTTGTGAAAAACGCCGTGATTTTTTTGCATAAAGTCATTAATAGGTATCGCATAACACAACCTCCATTATTTGTTAATTTTATAATACACAAAATACAGTAAATTGTCAAATAATAATTTGACAATGCATAATGTATAATGCCTAATTCATAATTAAGGAAAAGGCTTCGCCTTTTGAACCATTAAATTAAAGCCGCTTTGCGGCTTCCTTAACTCCTAACTCATCACTCCTAACTGCAATAATCTCCGCCTCACAAATGTGAAGCGGAGAAAAATCAATTATTCCTCTTTTTTCTTTGTAGCAACGAATGCTGTGCCGGCAAGTATACAAACACCTGCGACAACAGCAACAACAGAAGAATCTCCGGTTGCGGGAATGCCTCCGTCATGTTTTTTTGTAGTTGTTGTAGTCTGCTTTTCTGTGGTAGTTGTATTGTTATCAATGGGCCTTGTAGTTGTTGTGTTATCATCAACCAGCTTTGTTGTAGTTTCCTTCTCTGTTGTAGTTGTATTCTCTGTTGTAGTTACAGGAGGTTTAGTTGTTGTTTCCTTCTCAGTTGTAACAGGAGGATTTGTAGTTGTTTCCTTCTCTGTTGTTACAGGAGGTGTAGTCGGTTCTGTTGTTTCTTTTTCGACAATTACTACACTTGCAGACTCTGCAATACAATCAACTTTATCATCATTTATGTCAAAGCACTTTGCAACTTTAACAGTTATAGGATATGCACCTGCCTTTACATCTGAAGAAGTCGTGAATGTAAAAGTTAAAAGATTTCCGTTTGTTTTATTATTTGCTTCTTCAGCATTTGCTTCATCTTCAGGAGGATTCATCTGACAACTGAGAACTACAGGGTTATCTGAAGTTGAAAGCATTGATGAATCAAATGATTTTGCAGCTTCACCCTTAACACACTTTTTCAATGTGAGTACAGAGGCATCATATTCTACGGTTACTCTCAGGATTGCAACACCGACATTATCATCAAGATTGACATTTATTGTAATCTCTTCGCCTGCTTTTGCAGAAACATCCGTTGCAGTAACTTTCATCGTGCTTGATGCAAATGACACAACACAAACTGAAATAAGAATGACAACAGTCATTAATAATGTTAAAACTTTTGTTAATTTTTTCATTTTTTCTATCTCCTTTTTTATCCTAATTCAATGTCCCAACCAACACATAATTTTTTAATATTCATAGAGTCTCTCTCGTCTATTTCACCGTCTTTATAGGTATCTGCGGCAACAAGATTTATTTCAATATTCCAGCCGACAATGTATTTATTGATAGCCATAGCATCACGTTCATCGATCTCTCCGTCGCCGTTGACATCGCCATATAATGTTATGTCAACTTCACCATCCACAATACATTCTCCGACAAATACAAGGTTACCCTCTGAATCATAGAAATTTGCTATAGTGCCGTTCAAAACAACAGCATCATTTTCAACGAACTCACCTATAGTAACTTCATCCCTTGTAATAGTGATTATATTTCCACCATTGCTGTTAAGAACAACCATTTTGTCATACTCTGTATTCAGAAGGATCTCACCGTATGTACAATCTGCGGGAATATTCGTAATAGTCTGCTCATCCTTATCGAAAGAATAAGATACCGTATTATTCACTACTGCAGCACTTGCAAAAATCATTACCTCGTCATCACCCTGTGAGGTGTACGGCCACGGATATAGACTGCCATCCTGCTGAATAATTCTTCTTATTGTAAGGATATTTGCATATCTATTCTTATATGAGAATGAATTTTCAACAACTTTATTGCTTGTTGTCATGTGGATATAATTGCCGTTACCACTGTAAATACCTACATGGTCAGGTACTCCGTCTTTGCCCCAATCGAACAGAATCAGGTCACCTATCTGCAGGTCGCTGTAATCCTGATTCTTAGCCTTGTCGATACCAACAGGAGCTCCTCTGTACTGCTGAACTCGAGTATTTCTGCCAATATCCACACCGAACACAGTAAGATATATTGAAGAAGTAAATGAAGAGCAATCCATTGTTACTGGCGGATTATTATAATCAATAACCTGTGTTTTGCTTGTACTGACATCAAGATCGAAAGTACAATCAACATTTACCCATTTTCTCAGAACAGAATTGAGTTTCTGTATATTCTCGTTCTGTGTAGCTGCTTCATTTGATGAAGACGATTCATTAAGAGTTTCGAGTTTCCATTTCTGGTTATCATATCCCATATAAGTCTTAACAATAACATTTGCCCTGTGATTATTATCAACAGCAGTCAGAACCAGATTCGTATTAAGAGCATTACGGATAATATAATAACCGTCACCCACACTCTCAAAATACCAATGTTTGGATGCAAAATCTGTATTGTAATACATCCAGACATTTGCACCGTCTTCTGCCACATTTGAAGGAGTGTACACGTCAACACAGTAAAGGTTTGCGTTGGAAAGTGAACGGATAAGATATTTGCTATCGCCTACAGACTGCAATTTAAATTTCTGTTCGTTTGAGTTATCACCGTTTGATGCACAAACATTTGTCTGCACAGTAACCTTACCGTCTTTTGCAAAAGCATTCAGATATGTACCCGCAGATTTGTTTACAATACTGTAAACTTTATTAACATCTATTTCAGATGGTTCAAATTTACTGTCAAGTTTCTCAAAATGGAGACATGCACTTATTTTTGACGTACCAACAGTTCCCGTAAGCTCACCGGAATATATACCAACATATGAATATCCGTCTGATACTTTAACATCACGTATTTCATATTTTGTTCCTTCGGGATACTGTGCATAGAAATCATTAACATCATCAGCAACAAGAGTGCCGTTTATATATACATCAGCAGTTGCCACACCTGTCATATTTCCATATTCGGTATTGTTATAATAACAGTTCAAATCAATGTATGAATACTGTACAGCAGGTGCTGATGTTGCATTCAAATCAACAAGCTTCCATTTCTGGTTATCATAACCTGTATAAGATTTAACGATAACATCAGCTCTGTTATTATTGTCCACCGCTGTTAGAACAAGGTTTGTATTCATTACATTGCGGATAACATAGTAGCCATTTCCATCACTTTCAAAATACCATAGTTTAGACGGTACATCATTAAAATTATAAAGACGAACATCAGCACCATCTGACACAACATTATTAGGTGAATACGCATTTACACAATACAGTCCGCTATTGGAAAGACTGCGAATATAATACTTGTTGTCACCACTATGCTGAAGCCTCCACTGCTGCTCCATTGAACCATCTGCATTGGAGACACACACATCAGTACCTAATCCTGCCATCATTGAGCCTGTACCAAAACTTACATTTGATGATGTAGCCTGTCCAGCATTGGCAAAAGCATTAAGGTAATTCCCGCTTGATTTACTGATAATATTAAATTTACTCTCAGAAACCGTTGATGCATTGGTTGACGGTGTTATCGAACCGGTATTTGTTGCCGATAAATTAACAAGCTGCCATTTCTGCAAATCAGAAGCGGAATATGCTTTTACGCAAACATTTGATCTTGTTACATCACTGACCGCCGTGAGAACAAGATTTTCATTCATTACATTTCTGATTATGTAGTATCCGTCACCGACATCTTCAAAATACCATAGCTTCGACGGAACAGTATTATGTTTATAAAGGCTCACATTAGCTCCGCTTTTTACGACTGAACCTGATTCTGCGTTTACACAGAATTCATTAGCGTTGGAAAGACTGCGTATATAATACTGATTATTTCCGTAATGCTGTATTTTAAATTTCTGCTCAGCACTGTTATCTGCATTTGATACGCAGATGTTCGTACCTGATTTTGCGGTCCCTGGCTCAGCAAATGCATTAAGGTACAATCCGGATGATTTATTAATAATATTGTAGTTTGATTCTGAAAGAGCTGTATATGTATATGATGGTGTTGTCGAACTCGAATCAGAACCACCGTACCCCGAATAAGAATAATTTACACTGCCGCTGCTTGATGTCGGATTAACGTTAATCTTTTCAGAACCTACTCTTATTTCAAAATGCAAATGTTTACCGGTTGAGTATCCGGATGAACCCATTTTAGCAATAGCTTGTCCTTTTGTTACTCTTGTTCCGACTGAAACCAAAAGACTGTCTTTCAGCAAATGTCCGTAATATGCTTTTGTTCCGTCATCCTGATCAATTCTAATGTAATTTCCATAAGTATTGTAATGTGCACATTTATATCCGCAGCTTACGTGAGAACAAGAATTTGCAGTTGCACCGACAACACCGTCATAAGCAGCATATATCGTATCATCACTTGTTGCGTGTATATCAATGCCGCCATGCCATGAGCCGTAACTTGCCGAATAGCCATAGTAATATGCAATAGCACCGCCATTGTTTACTGGAAACAAATAATCATACGCAGCACTTACTGAAATGGGGAGCATACTCAACAGCATAACCATTACAAGAATTAACGACAGAACTCTTTTTTTAATATGTTTCACAAAATTTCCTCCTTTAAATATTTAAACAAAAGAAACACATCATATATTAGTGCGGTCTAACCAATAACATTTTGCGACTTTAATTTGTTTATTTGAGAACAATTATACATCAATTGATATGGTTTGTCAATATCTATTGATGATTTTTCAACTCTTTTGATTTATATATACTATATCTATAGAGGGAGGTAAGTATAATATGAATTCAGAAAACGCAATAATCGGGCTTAGAATACGCTCCGTAAGAGAAAAACAAAAATTATCAAGAGAAAAGCTTGCCGAGCTGTCGAATATATCGACGCAATTTCTTGCAGACATTGAAACAGGAAAAAAAGGCATGACAGTTTTAACTCTCAAAAAAATATGTACGGCACTTCATATTTCAGTTGATTCTATTGTTTTTGGAACAGTCAATTCGGACACATCTGTTCTTAATGCCATGCTCTCTACCATTCCAAAAGAAAAATACGAAGAAATAGAACAAATAATCAACATGATAATAAAATTAATATAAGAAAAAGGACTGCAACACCTGACAAGTGAAACAGTCCTTTATTTTTACCATTTTTTCATTTTTGTATCGGGGCATTTTTTATTTTTGAATGCCGCACGGAATTCCACGTAACAGCCGCATTTGATACACGAGCCGCTTATGAGATTTTCGCAGTTTTTACATATTTCAAGCCGTTCTGCGTAAGTTACATCGTCGCATTTTTCTTCGGGCTTTATTTTTGCGACATACTGCTGTACAAGCTTGTAATTATCCTCATCACCGCTTTGCAGGAGAAGGCATCTTTTACATTCCCTGAGCTCCATTATCTTTCAACAACAAACTTAACAACGCTGCAAGGAGGAATTGTTGCCGTAAATCCGTCAGCTGTAAGTGCAAAATCAGTAAATTCCTGTGTAGCTACAACGTTTTTGTTTTCAAATGTGTTGTGGTCGTCCATTTTACCTGTTATAATTTCAGCTTTTACAGACTTAACGGTTGAATCAGCAATCTGGCACTTGATTTCTTTTGCTTCATCAAGAGAAGCATTTACGATTGTTGAATAAATCGTGCCGCTTTCGTCCATTGATGCACTTTCGATAAGCTTAGGCATTTTAAGCCCTTCACACTCGATTTTATCACTTGTAAGATAAGAACCTAAAAGTGTATTCTTCTGGTGGTCTTTGTACATTTTAAATACGTGATATGTGGGAGTAAGAAGCATATCTTCACCGTCTGTAAGCACAACAGCCTGAAGAACATTTACAGTCTGTGCGATATTTGCCATTCTGATACGGTCTGAATGTTTATTGAAAATATTAAGTGTAAGACCGGCAACCATAGCGTCACGCATTGTGTTCTGCTGATAGAGGAAGCCGGGATTTGTACCCTCCTCAACATCAAACCATGTACCCCACTCGTCAACGATAAGGTCAACTCTGTGTTCGGGGTCATATTTACTCATTATCTCAAGATGACGGGTGATTATTTCGTCAATTTTATAGGCACAAGTAACGGTTACATAATACATATCTTCGCTGAATACGGTTGCGGAACCTCTGCCGCCCCAACCGTGAGGAACGGTATAATAATGAAGTGAAAGACCGTCAATTTTATGTCTTGCTCTCCACATAACCTTATCTGTCCAATGATAGTCTTCAGCATTAGGACCGCAACAAACTCTGTAAATCTTATTGTTTCTGTCGTAGTTTCTTACATAAGTATTGTAACGGATAAATTCCTGTGCATAATCTTCGGGCATAAAATTACCGCCGCAACCCCAGTTTTCGTTACCTACGCCAAAATACTTTACTACCCAAGGCTTTTCACGACCGTTGGCTTTACGCCACTCTGACATAGGAGAAAGACCGTCAAAGGTCATATATTCAACCCATTCGCTCATTTCCTGTACAGTACCGCTGCCAACGTTACCGTTTATGTAGGGATCACAGCCGAGTTGTTCACAAAGCTCAAAAAATTCATGTGTGCCGAAACTGTTATCCTCAACAAGACCGCCCCAATGGGTGTTAATCATCTTTTTTCTGTTTTCAAGAGGGCCTACACCGTCTTTCCAATGGTATTCATCGGCAAAGCATCCGCCGGGCCAACGAAGAACGGGGATACCCATTTCTTTAAGAGCATTTACAACATCGCATCTCATACCGTTGACATTGGGAATTGATGAATCCTTGCCTACAAAAAGTCCTTCATAAATGCATCTGCCCAGATGCTCTGAAAAGTGACCGTATATATCCTTATTGATTGTTGATAATTTTTGATTTGGGTTGATAAGATATTTTTCCATTATCTGTACCTCCGACAGCTTTTTTTTGTTAATATAACATAGAATGATTCATAAATCAATCGTTATTTTTAAATTAAATTACATATTATTTTCATTTTGATGTTGCAATCAGCAGAATATTGCTGTATAATTGTTTCAAATAATTTTAATCAGGAGTGATTACTTTGGCAAAACTCAAAGACATTGACAACAAAGCAGCGGAAAAAGGTTCGGTTCTCGTAACTATCTGGCAGTTTGTAAAATTTATCGTAGTAAGCCTTCTTGCTATGATTGTACAGTTTGTACTTCTTAACACTCTTCAGCTTATCCCTGCAATCAAAGACCTTTACACAGTTGAATTCAGCTGGTGGGTATTCGTTTATCCCGTAGCTGTCGGCGGTTTAGGTTACTTTATCGTAAGCAACGTTGCTAACATTATTGCACAGATTGTTGCTTTCTTTGTTAACAAAGAAAAGACTTTCAATTCAGGTGCAAATATTGCTGTTGCTCTTCCCATCTACATAGTATTTACTATTGCTCTTATTTTCTTCTCAGCATGGCTCAACCCCACGCTTAAAGAGATTTTCGTAGGCTTTGAATGGTGCAGCGAAACACTTGCAAAGAACATTGCAACAATGATTTGTTCAGCACTTCAGTTCTTCCTCTACTTCCCTGTTGATAAGATTCTTTTCCATAAGAAAAAAGAAGAAGCTGTTGAAGAAGCAAAGTAATTCTTTACGGAGGATTTTACTATGAACAGAAAAATGTATGAAGCTTTTTGCCGAGCATATCAGTCCGCTTTTAAAGTGGCTATGAATGTGCTTGACTGGTCAGAAGCTGAGCTTCTTAAAGGTGCAGGAGCAGTAAAAAAGCTGCCCGCAAAAATCAAAGAGTTGGGCTATACAAATGTGCTTGTTGTTACGGATAAAGGTCTTATGGGGCTTCATCTGCTTGACAGCATGTTTGAAGAACTTAAAAATGAGGGTATCGCATACATCGTTTACGACGGTGTACAGCCCAATCCCACAATAGACAATATTGAAGAAGCAAAAAATCTTTATATCGGCAACGGATGCCAGGCAATTATCGCATTCGGCGGCGGTTCACCTATGGACTGTGCAAAGGCTTGCGGTGCAAGAATTGCAAGACCTAACACCGAAATTTCCAAGATGCGTGGTCAGCTCAAGGTTCTTAAAAAGATTCCTACTCTCTTTGCTGTTCCCACAACGGCAGGTACAGGCTCAGAAGCAACTCTTGCGGCTGTTGTTTCAAATCCGAAAACACACGAGAAGAATGCAATCAACGACCCTGTTCTTCGTCCAAAATATGCGGTACTTGACCCCGAGCTTACAATAGGTCTTCCGCCTCATATAACATCAACGACAGGTATGGATGCTCTTACTCATGCGGTTGAGGCATATATCGGTCACAGCAACACCGAAAATACAGAGAAAAAGGCTCTCAAAGCAACTGAGCTTATCTTTGAAAACCTTGAAAAGGCATACGAAGACGGTAAAGACATCGAAGCGAGAGAAAAAATGCTTATTGCTTCATACTATGCAGGTATTGCTTTTACAAGAGCTTATGTCGGTTATGTTCATGCAATCGCTCATAACTTAGGCGGTATGTACGGTATTCCTCACGGACTTGCAAACGCTGTAATTCTGCCCTATGTGCTTGATTACTACGGCGAAGCTGCTTACGACAGACTTGCTGACCTTGCCGAGGCTGCGGATCTTGACTGTGACGACAAATCCAAGGAAGAAAAGGCAAAGATGTTTATTGCTGAAATCAGAAGAATGAACAAAGCTATGAACATCCCCGACAAGTTTGAGCAGATCAAGGAAGAAGACATTTCCCTTATCGCTGACAGAGCTTTGCTTGAAGGCAATCCTCTTTACCCTGTTCCCAAAATCATGAATAAGGCAGAATGTGTTGCTGTTATCAGACAGCTTATGGCGTAATTAATACATAATTAACAGCAGTTACTACCAACAGGCAGTAACTGCTTATTTTGAATAATCTCACATACGGAGGCACTTACAAATGACAAAACAAGAGGCAAGAGCAAAAGCTAAAGCACTTGTTGCTAAAATGACAGCAGAAGAAAAAATGTCACAGTTGCTTTATAATTCACCTGCCATTGAAAGGTTGGGTATAAAAGAACACAACTGGTGGAACGAAGGCTCACACGGAGTAGCAAGAGCAGGTACTGCTACGGTATTCCCTCACGCTATTGCTATGGCGGCAACTTTCGATCCCGAACTCATAAACACAGTTGCAGACGTTATTTCAACCGAAGGCAGAGCAAAATACAACAAGCATGTTGAATACAATGATTTTGATATTTTCAAGGGACTTACATTCTGGGCTCCCAACATCAACATTTTCCGTGATCCCCGTTGGGGCAGAGGTCAGGAAACTTTCGGTGAAGACCCTTATCTTACATCAGCTCTCGGTGTATCATTTATAAAAGGTATTCAGGGTGAGGGTGAATTCCTTAAAGCGGCGGCTTGCTCAAAGCATTTTGCAGGTCATTCCGGTCCGGAAAACGAAAGACACGGTTTTGATGCAAAAATAAGCGAGCATGACTTGTTTGAAACATATCTTCCCGCATTTGAAAAGACTGTAAAAGCTGGCGTTATCGGTGTTATGGGTGCATACAACCGTACAAACGGTGAACCTTGCTGTGCCCACTCATATCTTATGGAGGACATTCTTCGCAAGAGCTGGAACTTTGACGGCTATTTTGTTTCCGACTGCGGTGCACTCAACGATATTTACGAACATCACAAATACACTCAAACAAAAGCTGAAGCGGCAGCAGTTGCTCTTAAAAGAGGCTGTGACCTTAACTGCGGTCAGACATACATACATCTTATTGATGCTTACGAGCAGGATTTGATTACGGAAGAAGAGATAACAACTGCGGCGGAAAGAGTTTATACAATCCGTTTTCTTTTAGGTGAATTTGAGGAGAACAGACCTTACTCCGACATTCCTTACAGTGCTCTTGACTGCAAAGCTCACAGAGAATTAAACCTTAAAACAGCAGAACAGTGTCCCGTTCTTCTTAAAAATGATGCATTCCTGCCTCTTGACAAAAACATTGAAAAGAGAATTGCAATCGTAGGTCCTAATGCACAGTCAGTTACTGCTCTTGAAGGCAACTACAACGGATATGCATCAGAATATGTAACCGTTGCTGACGGCGTAAGACGAGTTTTCACCAATGCTGATATTTCCGTTGAAAGAGGTTGCAACTACTGCCACGAAAACACCAACGACTGGAGTGGCTTTGCAAATATGATAAGTGACGGTGTTGCGGCAGCATCCGAAGCCGATATTACCGTGCTTGCACTTGGTCTTGACTGCTCAATCGAGGGTGAGGACACAGGCTTTGACAACGATTACACCGCCGGCGGTGATAAAAAGACACTTTATCTGCCTGCAACACAGCAGAAGCTTGCAGAAGCTGTTTGTGATGTATGCGACAATGTTGTTGTTGTACTTCTTTGCGGCAGCTCCGTTGATGTGGGTGAAAAGGTAAGAAATCACGCAAAAGCAATTATTCACGCATGGTATCCCGGTGCATTAGGCGGTCTTGCAGTAGCAAATATTCTTTCAGGTAAAGCAAATCCTTGCGGCAAGCTGCCCGTTACAATCTACAAAGGCGACCACAAGCTCCCCGAGTTCAAGGATTACAGTATGCAGGGCAAAACCTACCGTTACATTGACGGTGATGCTCTTTATCCTTTCGGCTACGGTCTTTCATACACAAGCTACGCTTATTCAGACGCAAAAGTTGTGAATGAAAATGATGATACGGTAACGGTTAGCGTTGATGTTAAGAATACAGGCAAAATTGACGGCAAGGAAATTGTGCAGATTTATGCTTCATTTACCGACAGCAGAACATACACTCCCAAATTCCAGCTTTGCTCTGTAAAATCCGTAAATCTTAATGCAGGTGAAAAAGCAACAGTTGAACTGACTGTTGACAAGTATTGGCTCAAAGCCGTTAACGAAAACGGTGAAAGAATCACTCCCGACGGCAAAATTACGCTTTACATCGGCGGACATCAGCCCGATAATGTAAGTAATAGCCTTATGGGATATACTTGCGAAACAATAGAGCTTTAATATCCATTCAAGGGTAGCGGTTCGCCGTTGCCCTTGTTTTTTTCATTTTTCATTTTATTAACATAAAAAAGATATTGAAAAATATGACGACAAATGATAAAATTATGGAAATATTGCAAAAAAAGGTGACACCATGATATTACTTACTGTCGATTACCTGTCAACAGCTGAAAATAAAGAATTTATTGAAGATTTATATAATAAATATATGCCGTGGCTCAGATTCAGAGCACACAAAATAATTGACGATTCAGATATATGTGACGACCTTGCACATGATTGTATTTTAAACATGATAAAATGTATCGACAAGCTGAAAACTTTTTCCGATGATAAAGTAAGAGCATACCTTATGGTATCTATCGACAATACAGCAAAAAACTATATCAAACATTCAAAAAGAATGGTTACAATGAAAGATGACATTTCATCCGACCTTGATTTTATACCCGACACCTATGATATTGATGATGAAATTGACAAAAAATATGCTTACGAAACCTTAAAAGCAGGATTAGACAAACTTAGCACCCGTGATAAGGATATAATTATTATGAAATATGATTTGGAGCTTAGTGACCAACAGATTGCCGATATTTTGCAAATAAAAAAAGACTGTGTAAGAATGACCGTTTTAAGAAGCGTTAAAAAGCTTAAAAATATAATTGAAGAATTGGAGGGAAAGTAATGAACGAATATAATGAGCGAACACTGAAAAATGTTCTTGAAGACATCCGTGAAGAACAGGATATTGAATTGCTCAAAGAAATTGAAGAGGCTGCTAACAATCCGCTTTATCAGAACAAAGCGGGAGAAGCAGAAAAATTTGCAAAGAAAAACACAAAAAGTGCAAAAAGAAAATTCATAACAACTTTCTCTAAAGTTGCTGTAATATTACTTGTACTTTCAATAGGTTCTGCGATAATCCCCATTACCGTTGAGGGAAGAAAAAATACGATTGCAGAGATTATAATAAACTTTGTTAATACTGAATTTTTTGCTATTGATAACGAAAATCTTCTGCTTGATTTTGAAGGAGAGTATGTGCCGACATGGATTCCTGACGGTTACTGTGTTGAATCAATAGACAACGCAAAGGATAAAAAGGAAATAGTCTTAAAAAATTCGGACGGTAATATAATTACATTCAAAGAACTGCCTCCCGGTTATAAAATGAATATTGACAGCACAAATACGGAAAACACGAGCAATATAAAGATTAACGACCTAAATGCCGTTTATATTGAAGAAGATGGAATCCGAAAAATCATAATTACTGCACCGGATGCATTTTTATATATTGCAAGCGATGACTCCGAAGTAGATTTGATTGGTTTTTCAAAATTAATAGAAAAAATTTAAAAATTTGTTACAAAACCTCCTTTCAGTTGTTTACTAAGTATAACAACCTTAGGAGGTTTTTCTTATGAAAAAAGCTTTATCTTTAATTCTTGCAGTTATTCTTATGGTAACGCCTTTATGTGTACAGACTTATGCTTCCGAGTCAGATGTAAATTATGACGATTTGGTTGCACCTTGCTACAGCAATCTTGATTCTATCGGTGCCTGTATCTCTGAAGGTGTACTTGGATTTGTAACTTGTACATCTGACTTTTTAAGCTTTACAGAAAACAGAACCTTTGTCCTTACCTGTTATTTGCAAAGAACCGACGGCACACAGGCATGGGAAAATTACAAATCTAAATCCGAGACATATACAGGCAAGGGTTCTTATACTATTGAAAAGAACTGGTTTGCTCCTGCAACCCATGATTACAGAGTATATACATTGCTTGAGGTAAAAAATTCTGCAGGAACTGTAATAGAAACTGCGTATGTAAAATCAAACGTTCTTTATAAGTAATTCTGCATACCTGTAAAGACAAAAGTCACCGGAAAACCGATGACTTTCAATATCCGACTAAAACAGTACAACCGTTAATCGGTTTGTTCCATGAATGCATTTATATCCTCAATATCTAATATGTCGAATATTGACTTAGTAATTGCAAGATATTCTTTGAGTATTTGCTGATAATATGCTTTGCCGCTGTCTTCAAGATGGTAATATACGCGTTTTCTTCTTGTTCCGACTAATTTTTCGTAATTAGTAATATAACCTGCTGCAACCAGTTTATATAATACAAGATATAACGCAGATTCACCCAAGCTTTTATCTTTGAATACTCTTGTAATCTGATATCCGTACAAATCTTCTTTTTTAAGAAGGTGCAGAATAAGCATTTCTGCCGTACCTCGTTTGAAGTTATCTTGTTGTTGACTCATTATATCACCTCCTGATAATTTTATTTGTATATATATTATAACACATTCGTTCAATTTTGTAAATATATCCAAAAAAAACGTATTATCAGTTTACACTATCTGTTTACTAAGCAATATACTGCAGCAGTTACTTTTGCGGTGACTGCTGTTTTTTATTTATTTTTTATTTTTCTGTTGTAGTTAATTTAAAATTGTTATATAATTATTCTATTGAGGTGATAATATGCTTCGCATTATGATTGTTGAAGATGATGAAAATACAAGAAAACTTACTGAGGCTGTTTTAAAGCGAAACGGCTATGAAACCGTTTGTGCCTGCGACGGCGAAGAAGGTCTTGAAATTATGGATAAGCTACATATCGACCTTATTGTGCTTGACGTTATGATGCCCAATATGGACGGCTTTGAATTTACAAAAACCTTGCGTGGATGCGGTTGGGAAACTCCAATTCTTATGGTAACTGCAAAGGAATCGCATCTTGACAAAAAAGCAGGTTTCCTTGCGGGAACTGATGATTACATGGTTAAACCTGTTGATGATGAAGAGATGCTTCTGCGTATTGCGGCACTTTTAAGGCGTTCAAAAATCGCAAGCGAGCATAAAATAACCATAGGCAATACTGAGCTTGACCACGATTCGCTGACAGTTACCACACCTGACGGAACGGTAGAGTTACCCCAAAAGGAATTTATGCTTCTTTTTCAGCTTTTATCATACAAAGATAAAATTTTTACACGCCGTCAGCTTATGGATGAAATATGGGATATGGATACCGATACGGACGAAAGAACCGTTGACGTACATATTAACCGTCTGCGTGAAAAATTCAAGAATAATACAGATTTCAGTATCGTTACAATAAGAGGCTTAGGTTACAAAGCCGTTCAGGGAGAGATTTAAATGTTCAAAAGAGATAAATGGACATTACACGTTACCGTTACGGTTACAATATTCTTTATTTTACTTACATCAAGCGGTTTTGCATTTCTTCTTGTTCTTCTTGCACGAAAACTTTTGCCCGAGCTGTTTGTTGCTCTTGCTCCACTCACTCTTACAATATTTGCATTTATTTCAAGTACAATTATCGGTACAGGCATCTCAATTTTTGTAAGCCGTCAGCTTTTCAAACCCCTTGACGATGTTATAAAATCGCAGAAAAAAGTTGCTAAAGGCGATTTTGCAGTAAAAGTTGCTCCCCCCAGAAAAGGTACTATCATTACAGAACTTGTTGATGGATTTAACTCTATGACTCATGAGTTAGGCAGTACGGAAATGCTCAGAAACGACTTTATAAACAACTTTTCACATGAATTCAAAACTCCGATTGTTTCAATACGAGGTTTTGCAAAACAGCTTGAAAAAGAAGAACTCAGCGAAGAACAGAAAAAGGAATATATTTCTATTATTATCACAGAATCAGACAGACTTGCACAGATGTCGGCAAATATTCTGTTGCTTACAAAATTTGAAAATCAACATATAGTTTCAAACAAGACAAATTTCTACCTTGACGAGCAGATTCGCAACTGTATTCTGCTGCTTGAAAAACAGTGGGCAAAAAAAAATCTCAACCTGGAGCTGGAGCTTAACGAGGTTGAGTTTTATTCAAATGAAGAAATGCTTTCCCATGTATGGCTTAATATTCTCGGTAATGCTATAAAATTCACACCCGAAAACGGTACAATCACAGTTAAATGCACACAGGATTCCGAAAGTATTACCGTTAAAATTGCAGACACAGGTACGGGTATGAATGACGAAACAAGAAAACACGTTTTTGATAAATTCTATCAAGGTGATTCCTCTCACAAGAGCCACGGCAACGGCTTGGGTCTCCCCCTTGCAAAGAGAGTTGTTGACCTTTGTAACGGCAAAATCAGCGTAAAAAGTCAAATCGGCAAAGGCACAACTTTTGTTGTGAGATTGCCGAAAGAAAAATCATAATATTATATTTTACTGTTTATTGCCCAAAAGCCTTGCCAATTCGTCCATAAACGAATTGATATCACGGAACTGACGGTAAACGGAAGCAAAACGAACGTATGCGACCTCGTCAATATTTTTGAGTTTATCCATCGCAAGCTCACCGATTTTAATTGAAGTGACTTCCCTGTCTATGGAATTTTGAAGGATTGTTTCTATATCGTCAACAGCTTCTTCAATAACCTCAAGGGGAACGGGACGTTTTTCACAGGCACGAAGCATACCGCCCATAAGCTTTGAGCGATCAAAAACCTGGCGGGATTTATCTTTTTTAACAACAACGATCGGCAAAGTTTCAATTACCTCATATGTTGTGAACCTTTTTTCACATTTAAGACAACCTCTGCGACGGCGTATTTTTTCGCCCTCGTCGGTAGGTCTTGAATCAATAACCTTGCTTTCTTCATAACCGCAATACGGACACTTCACTCAAAATCACCCCAATTTAAAATACAATACATATTTTAGCACAAATATATTCAATTTTCAAGCAAAAGAAGAAATTTTTAACAGGAGTAAAATGATGATGCAAATCCCCTCCGATATAATAAAAGTTCTTAAACATCTTAATACTGCCGGCTACAAAGCATATATTGTAGGCGGATGCGTAAGGGATTCCTTTATGGGCAAAGAGCCTCACGATTGGGATATTACAACAGATGCCTCTCCCGAACAGATAAAAGAGGTTTTTTCCGATTTCAGAACGATTGACACAGGTATACAGCACGGTACGGTTACGGTTATATGCAATCATACGCCTGTTGAGATAACCACATTCCGAATTGACGGCGAATACACCGATAACCGCCATCCCGACAGCGTAGAGTTCACAAAAGATATAAAAGCGGATTTAGCTCGCCGTGATTTTACGATAAACGCTATTGCATACAACCCGCAAGAAGGCATTATTGACCCGTTCGGCGGTGTTGAGGACATAAAAAACAAAATTATCCGATGTGTCGGCTCTGCCGATAAGCGTTTTAACGAGGATGCACTCCGCATATTAAGAGCTATACGTTTTTCAAGCGTCTTAGGCTTTGAAATTGAAAAAGAAACATCGGAATCCCTAATTAAAAATGAAAATCTTATTTCGGGTATTGCCGTTGAACGCATCAGTTCGGAATTATTAAAACTTCTTACAGGGCAGAATGTTCATTCCGTTCTTCATAATTACAAAAGCGTTTTTGCTGTTTTTATCCCCGAGTTAAAATTGCAATTCGGCTTTAAGCAGTACGGCAAAAAACACGCTTATGATGTATGGGGACACACGGCTCTGACTGTAGCAAACATCGAAAATGACCCTATTCTTCGCCTTACAATGCTTTTACACGATACAGGCAAAATTGCAACTCATGCATTGGATGAAAACGGCAATTCCACATTCAAAAACCATGCAGCAGTAGGCGGAGTTATTGCCGAAAATATTTTAAGACGGCTCAGACTGAGTAATGAATATATTAAAACTGTATCATATCTTGTGTCTGTTCATGATAAAGACGTTCCGCTTACAAAGATTCAGGTTAAAGAGTATCTGCGTGAGATGAGCGAGGAAAATTTTATACGCCTTTTGAAAATAAGACGGGCTGACAGGTCTGCTCTTTCAAAGGATTACAGGGATATTTCCGCAGAGCTTGTATTGGCATACGGCTCATTCAGTGAGGTTATTACAAACGGTGAACCGTACAGACTTGCCCACCTTGCTATAAAAGGTAACGATATAAAAAAAATGTTCCCCGCAAAAGAAATCGGGGATAAGCTGAACGCTCTGCTCGATTTCGTTATCCGTGAGCCGGAGCGTAACAATAAAACAGACTTGATAGAAAAAGCAAAGACATACTGATGATCAATAATTTATTAATGCATAATGTATAATGCATAATTCATAATTGAGGAAAAGGCTTCACCTTTTAAACCAATTATAATACAAAAAATCCAAGTTTTACGCACAATTTTCAATTTAAATTAATTATGCATTATGCATTTTGAATTATGAATTAAAAATGAAAAACTCCCGTCATACGACAGGAGCAATTTTCATTAACTTTTTGCTGATAATTAAGCTGCTGTGTCAACTTCTGATACAACAGCAACATCGTTTGTGCTGTCCTCTTCGTTGTTTGTTGTGTTGTCTGTGCAACCTGCGAATGTGAATACCATAGCAGCTGCAACTACAAGTGCAGAAACAGTAAGAATAACCTTTTTCATTATTGTTTTCTCCTTTCATAATAATCACGATATATTGAGCCATAACTCTCTTATGTAACGAGGGACTACATTCTGTTCCCCGATTGCATTGATACTTTACATCAAATCTCTCACAAAGTCAAGGATTATAACAAACTTGTAACAAGTTATTACAAAATTGTAACATTTGGGTGTAATATATTACAGTTGACTTATTTTCTGTGCTAATTTATAATACAATTAATTGCAAACAAGGAGTATTTATATGAAAATAAAATTAAAATCCCTGTTACTTTTATTATTGCTTATATTCACATTGTCTTTAGCCGTCAACGGAAAAACATCCTTTGACATAACTTATGATTACGGCGTTGCAAGCGTAAAAGAACAACAGATTGTTAATCCTAACCCTGAATCTGCTACAGAAAATGCCGGTATAAAGTTAGAATCTCCCAAATGTGAGGGATTTGAGTTTGTAGGCTGGTATCTTGAAAATGATTACATCACTCAGGTTGACTCTCTGACCGTAACTGCTGACACGGTGCTGTATGCAAAATGGTACGAGATGTCATATTCTATTGATTATGTACTGACAACTCAGAATATTCCTATATCAGCAAGTGATGTTGTCAATCCTAATCCGTACATAAGAACGGCAAGCGAAGAGATTATTCTTTCACAACCTGAATACATTTCCGACAAATACACATTCGATGGCTGGTATACGGATGAAAGCTATACCGAAAAGATAGAAACTATCAAATCCGACACCTGTAAGGATATTACACTTTATGCACGTTGGGTAAATTCTCAGTTCAATATTTTTTACGAGCTGGGTGAAGTTTCAAACAGCGTTTATGTAACAGAAAATCCGAATGTACAAATCTACACATACGGCGAAAAAACTTTAATTTTACCTGCCAAAACAAATGACCCTGCCTACAGTTTTGAAAATTGGTATTTTGATGAGTTTTTTACTCAGAAAGCGGAATATATAGATGCTGAAACAAGCGGTGACGTAACATTATATGCAAACTGGAACAAAACCGTTTACAATATTACATATATTCTCAACAACGACTGCGATATAGATATTGCAGATATTGAAAATCCTAATGATGCAACAAGAACGGCTGACACGGATTTTGTATTGAGCGAGCCTGTTACAAGTGACAAAAGTTATGTTTTTGCAGGTTGGTACACATCTCCCGATTTTGCAAGCTATTCAAGAATTTCAAAAATCAGTTCAGGCATTAATAAAAATGTTACGCTGTATGCAAAATGGGAACAGGCTGTTTACAAAATAAGCTATGATTACGCCATGATTGACACGTATCAATGTCCCGTTACAAATACAAATCCCACAAAGTATCTGTACGGTGATATTATAGAGCTTGCGTCACTTTCCGTTGACGGCTTTATTTTCAACGGCTGGTATTCGGATGCGAATTTCAACACTCCGATTACACATATCACATCGGATATGTACGGTAATATAACTCTTTACGCCGACTTTACCGAAAAAACCTACACAATAACATATGTGCTTGCCGATAAAGAGGTTACTGAAAATCAAGTGGGCAATACAAACTTGAATATCCGCACAACTACGGAAAGATTCTATTTTGATGACCCGGAAACAATTAATATTGATTATTCATTCGGCGGTTGGTATTTTGATGCTCAATTTACACAAAAAGCAAGTTATATAAGTGCATACACAACGGGCAATATTACCGTTTATGCAAAATGGATTAAAAAAGTGTCATATATTCCCGAATGGGGTGATGCATCACTGTCCGAACAGCTTTCCGCCGCAGATGCAAGACTTATTCTTCGTCATTCCGCAGGGCTTGAAACATTCAGCGATTTACAGAAAAAAATATCTGATATAAATAACGATTCGCTTGTTACGGCGGCTGATGCAAGAATTGCATTAAGAGTTTCGGCTCAGATTGAAGATATTGAGAGTGTTATAAAAAAATATTCGCTACCCGATATTAAAGTTGTTGAAGGTGAAATAGTTTTTATTGAAAATACAAAGTAAAAAAATAAAAATTCCTATTGCAATTAAATGCAATAAGTAGTAAAATTTACTCGATATAAACAGAAAGGAAGATATTAACATGGATAAATTTATTATTGAAACATCCGCAAGACACGTTCACGTTTCACAGGCAGACCTTGAAGTTCTTTTCGGTGAAGGCTATCAGCTTACACATAAAAAAGACCTTTCTCAGCCCGGTCAGTACGTTACAAATGAGCGAGTTGCTGTTGTAGGACCTAAAAGCCAGTTCCCCTCAGTTTCTATTCTCGGTCCTGTAAGACCTGCAACACAGGTTGAAATTTCCGCAACAGATGCAAGAGCTATCGGCGTCGTTGCTCCTATCAGAGAATCCGGTGATACAGTTGGCTCAGGTGCTTGTAAAATCGTTGGTCCTAAGGGTGAAATCGAAATCAGCGAAGGTGTTATCGTTGCAAAAAGACACATTCACATGACTCCTGCTGATGCTGAACAGCTCGGTGTAGAAGACAAGGAAGTTGTAAGCGTTAAGGTTGACACAGACGGCAGAGCACTCGTTTTCGGTGATGTTGTTGTAAGAGTTAACCCCAATTTTGCACTTGCTATGCACATTGATACAGACGAATCAAACGCTTGCAGTGCAACAGCAGCTACTATGGGTGAAATTGTTAAATAATTATATACACAGCAAACCTCCGTATGGAAACATACGGAGGAATTTTTTGTTTAGATAAACAATAATTTATCAAATTGATAGTTGAAAGTTGAAAATGAAAAATTAATGAAAGGGTTTCACCCTTTAACCCATTATAATTCAAACCGCAAAGCGGTTTCCGCAATTTTCAACTTTCCATTTTCAATTTCACATTACAATAATTTATCGTCGATAAATTATTGTTTAGTTATCACCACAGCTTGCGAGCCGTTACCGTAAAAGGCAACATTTGATGCAATTTTATCATACTTTTCAAGATTGCCCGTTATGGGGTCATTAAAATAATAGTTATCTTCATCATAACCCACAAGAAGCATACAATGATTGGGGCTTATCCATGTAAAAGTTTTATCCGTTCCGATAATATAAGGCGTCACATTGACTCTGGGGGCTTCCATATATGCCGTTACCCATACAATCACGGGAATATTATTGTCGATGTACTTTTCACAAAGTGAATCAAGTGTTTCGGAAAATGTAGATTCTACGCTGAAATTACCTGTGTAACAATCAAGACATCTCTGTATTGACCTTTCAAGACCTTTTGCCCATATACCCCACCCTTTATCACTTCTCGGATCGCCTAAAAATGATTCATCAGGGTTACTGCTGTACCACACATCATCATATTTAAAAGGTGCTGAACCTGTAAAAAGATATCTGTCTATAAAATCGTCAACCGTTATAACGAACCTGTAATATTTAAGATTCATAACTGCGGCAACGGATTCACATCCGGACGGATAATCGGGATACTGACAAATCAGCGGTGCGGATATGATTTTTGATGTAACAACGGGTGGCTGAGTTTCAGTTTCGGAGGGTTGTGTTGTAGGAGGTTTTGTGGTTACCTCAATTTTTGCATACGGGTCAAGATTGGCGGCAACTCTTAATATGTATCTTGCATCTGCGGCAGTAAGTTTGCCGTTCTCATTATAATCGGCCGCAATTTCTGCCAACCCCTCAAGAACCATCAAATTCGCACAAGCCCTTAATGCAAGCCTTGCATCTGCGGCAGTAACCTCACCGTCAAGATTTACGTCACCCAAAACATAATCTTTATTGCCCTCGGATGAATTTTCTTCACTTGTGTCCGTTGCGAACACCTGCACGGAAAATGCACAGCAAAATGCTAAAATAATACTTAATATCCTTTTCAATTTTCACATAACCCTTATACTTATTTTTTTACATTTTAGCATTAAAGAAATAAAAATTCAATATGCAAATTCAGTTAACAGATAAATAAATCACAGCGTTGGTTCATTATATTATCACAATTTTTTTATTTTGACAGTAAAAATTTTCAATTTTCTATTTATAAATATAAAATTGTATGGTATAATTACAATGATTATTTATACAATGAGGTAAAAACATGTTTGTAGATAAAGCGAAAATTAAAATTAAAGCAGGTAACGGCGGTAACGGAGCTGTTACGTTCCACAGAGAAAAATATGTTGCTTCGGGCGGTCCCGACGGCGGTGATGGCGGTAAGGGCGGAGATATTGTGTTTATTGCGGACACAAATCTTTCAACCCTTGCAGATTTCAGATACAAAAGAAAGTATACTGCCGAGAACGGTCAGAACGGTTCAGGCTCACGCAAAAACGGCAAAAAAGGTCAGGACCTTATAATAAAAGTTCCGTTCGGCACTATCATCCGTGAAGCTGAAAGTAATGCGGTAATTGCCGATATGTCAACATCAGAGCCGTTTATTGCGGCAAAAGGCGGCAAAGGCGGTTGGGGTAACACCCATTTTGCAACGCCTACCCGCCAGACACCCCGATTTGCAAAAGACGGTGTTCCCGGTGAGGATTGGGAAGTTACGCTTGAATTAAAGCTCCTTGCAGACGTGGGACTTGTAGGATTCCCCAATGTCGGCAAATCAACTCTTGTTTCCGTTGTAAGCGAAGCAAAACCCATTATCGCAGATTATCATTTTACAACTATTACACCCGTTTTGGGCGTAGTCAGAATGGGTCCCGAAAGCTCCTTTGTTATGGCTGATATCCCCGGACTTATTGAGGGTGCAGGCGAAGGTGCGGGCTTGGGTCATCAGTTTTTGCGTCATGTTGAGCGTTGCCGTATGCTCATTCACATTGTTGACGTGGCAGGCAGTGAGGGCAGAAATCCCAAAGAGGACTTTGAAACCATTAACAAAGAGCTTGTTGTTTTCAATCCCGAGCTTGCAAAATGTCCTCAGATTGTAGCCGGAAACAAAATCGACATGGCAACAGACGAGCAAAGAGAAGATTTCAGAAAATATATTGAAGATAAAGGCTTGCAGTATTTTGAAATCTGTGCTCCCATTCTTGAGGGAACGCAGGAGGTTATAAACGCAGCGGCAGCTATGCTTGCAACACTTCCGCCTATCAGACAGTTTGAAACAGAGCCTATCCCCATGGAGATGCTTGAAAGAAAAAAGAATACAGGCTTTAAAATCAGCGTTATTGACGATATTTATTATGTTGAGGCTGAATGGTTGCTTAAAATTCTTAACAAAACAGATGTAGAGGACTACGAATCACTCCAATACTTCCAGAAAGTGCTTGAAACAAGCGGTATACTTGAAGCTCTGCGTAACAGAGGTATTGAAGAGGGTGACACAGTAAGTATTTATGACCTGGAGTTTGAATATGTGCCCTGATTCACAACTTGACAAAATAAAGCTTAACGAAGATACATCTTCAAACGGTATGCCTGTATCTGCCCTTGCTTTTCTTGGTGACGGCGTATGGGGTCTGCTTACAAGAGAATACCTTACGGTTTCGTCAATGTGCAAAGCGGACAAGCTCCATGAAAAAAACACTCAGATGGTGAATGCAACATATCAATGTGCAGTTTCAAAAATTCTTTTTCCTATTCTTACAGAAGATGAGCAGACAATGTTCATAAGGGGCAGAAACACCCATACGGCACATACACCAAAAAATAAATCAAAAAGCGAATATCATGCCGCAACAGCTCTTGAGGTGTTGTTCGGCTGGCTCTATATCAACGGAAAAACGGACAGAGTCAAAGAGCTGTTCGCTATTGCCGTAAATGAGGTGCTTTTATGAAAATCAAAAAAATAAACATTAAAGAGACTTTACTTGATATTTTAATATGTACCGCAGGAGCATTTGTTTACGCACTGGGTGTAAACTGCTTTATTTCACCAAACGAAATATCATCAGGCGGTGCAACAGGTCTTGCAATTCTTGCAAACCACCTGTGGAATGTTCCTATCGGTTCTGCAATGTTTGCAATAAATATTCCGCTGTTTATTATATCACTTATCGTTTTCGGCAAAAGCTTTATTGTAAAAACCCTGTTTTCTACCTTTATGACATCATTACTCATTGACCTTGGTGCATATTTCATGCCTGTATATGAGGGTGAAAAAATCCTTGCGGCTCTTTTCGGCGGAGCATTACTCGGTGTGGGCTTGGGAATCATTTTCACAAGAGGTTCAACAAGCGGCGGTACGGATATTTTAGGCAAGCTTTTGAAAAAAGCAATTCCTCATCTGTCTATGGGCAGACTTGTTATGATTTGCGACTTGTGTGTTGTTCTGCTTGCAGGTGTTGTTTACAAAAATATTGAAAGCATACTTTATGCAACAATAGTTTTCTTTGTATCGAGCAAAACAATAGACTTTGTGCTTTACGGCTCGGACAGAGGCAAAATGATGATGATTATTTCTTCAAAATCCGATGAGATTGCAAAGGCAATCACTACCGAAACTCCCCGTGGAGTTTCAATCGTTCCCGTTCAGGGTGCATACAGCGGTGAAGAAAAACATATGCTTCTTACCGTTGTGAGACCGCAGGAAGTTACAAAAATGAGAAAAATAGTCAGACGCTTTGACGAAAAGCCGTTTATTATAATTTCCGATGCATCGGAAATACTCGGTTTAGGATTCAAGCCTACAGACAACGAACTTTAAGGAGAAAATTAATGCGAACACCTAAAAAACATATAAGGAATTTTTCAATTATTGCCCATATTGACCACGGCAAGTCAACCCTTGCCGACCGTCTTCTTGAATTGACACAAACTGTTGCAAAGCGTGATATGCAACAGCAGATTCTTGACGATATGGACCTTGAAAGAGAAAGAGGTATCACAATCAAGGCTCACGCCGTTACTCTTACATACAAGCAGGACGGTGAGGAGTACGAATTAAACCTTATTGACACTCCCGGTCACGTTGACTTCAACTACGAGGTTTCCCGTTCTCTTGCAGCTTGTGAGGGTGCAGTGCTTATAGTTGATGCCACACAGGGTATTGAGGCACAAACACTTGCAAACACATATCTTGCACTTGACCATGACCTTGAGCTTGTGCCGGTTATAAATAAAATTGACCTTCCTGCCGCAGACCCGGAAAGAGTTGCAGCTGATATTGAAGATGTTATAGGTCTTGATTCCGAAGAAGCTCCCAGAGTTTCTGCAAAAACAGGTGAAAATGTAGGCGATGTTTTAAAACAGATTGTAAAACTCGTGCCATGTCCCGAGGGTGACGATGAGGCTCCTTTAAAAGCTCTTGTTTTCGACTCCGTTTACGATAACTACAAGGGTGTTATCGTTTACGTAAGAATTATGGACGGTACTATCAAACCCGGTGATACAATGAGAATGATGGCAACAGGTGCACAGTTCACCGTTGTTGAGGTGGGCAAAATGGCGGCAACCTCACTTATGCCTCAAAAACAGCTTTGTGCAGGCGAAGTTGGTTACATTACCGCATCAATCAAAACAGTCCGTGATGCCCGTGTGGGTGATACCGTTACAACGGCGGAGAATCCCGCAACAGAGCCGCTTGAGGGTTACAAGAAAGTTAACCCCATGGTTTTCTGCGGTGTCTACCCTGCTGACGGTGCAGACTATGAAGCACTCAAAGAAGCACTCGAAAAGCTACAGCTTAACGATGCGGCACTTTCCTTTGAGCCCGAAACATCCGGTGCTTTGGGATTCGGTTTCCGTTGCGGATTTTTGGGACTTTTGCATCTTGAAATTATACAGGAAAGGCTTGAAAGAGAGTATAATCTTGACCTTGTTTCAACTGTTCCGAGCGTTATTTATAAAATCCATATGCGTGACGGTGAGGTGCTTGAAATTGATAATCCCACAAAGTACCCCGACCCTGCCGAAATAGATTACAGCGAAGAACCTATGACTGATGCGCACATATTCACTCCTCCCGAATTTGTCGGTACAATAATGGATTTGTGTCAGGAACGAAGAGGCTTCTATAAGGACATGAAATATCTGTCGGCAGACCGTGTTGAGTTAAGCTATGATTTACCGCTTAATGAGATTATTTACGATTTTTTTGATGCTCTCAAATCAAGAACAAAGGGTTACGCATCCTTTGACTATGAGCTTACAGGTTATGCAAGAAGCAATCTTGTTAAGCTTGACGTTCTTCTTAACGGTGACGGCATTGATGCACTTTCATTCATCATACATTCTGATAAAGCTTACGGCAGAGCAAGAAAAATTGCCGAAAAGCTTAAAGATAATATTCCGAGACAGCAATTTGAAATCCCCGTACAGATTGCCATAGGCGGTAAGGTTATTGCAAGAGAAACTGTAAAAGCTCTTCGTAAGGATGTTCTTGCAAAGTGTTACGGCGGTGACATTACACGAAAGAAAAAGCTTCTTGAAAAACAAAAAGAAGGTAAAAAGAGAATGCGATCATTTGGTACTGTTGAAGTGCCTCAGGAAGCATTTATGGCAATTCTCAAACTTGACGAGCAGTAATGAAAGGCTTATATATTCACATTCCGTTCTGCCGTTCAAAATGTCCGTACTGTGACTTTTATTCAATGCCGAAAAACGAAGAAATGATTGAAAAATACTGCAATTCACTCATTGATGAAATCAGTACAGGCAGCCGAACAAGGCAATTTACCGAAAATGCAGATTTATGCTTTGATACCGTATATTTTGGCGGCGGTACACCGTCGGTAATCGGTGCTGACAGGCTCGGCAGAATACTTGAATGTATTAAAAAGAATTATAAAATAACTGATGATGCGGAAATTACCGCAGAGTGTAATCCATCCACAGTTGACGGTGAATTTTTCAAAACTCTTGCATCATACGGCTTTAACAGAATATCATTAGGGATGCAATCTGCAGTTGACGGCGAAAGGCGTTCTTTGGGCAGACTTGCAGATACCAACATGGTGCAATCAGTTATTGCATCTGCAAGAAAAAACGGAATTTTAAATATCTCACTTGACGTTATGCTGGGTGTACCCTCACAGACAATGGAATCCCTTAACGAAACCGTGGATTTTCTGCTGAATACGGACGTTCCTCACATCAGTGCATATATGCTCTCAATCGAAGACGGAACAGTATTTCACAAAAGACAGAATATGCTCAATCTGCCCGATGAAGATACTGTCTGCGATATGTATTCGCACCTTTCATCTGTTCTTAAACAAAAGGGCTATGAGCATTATGAAATATCCAATTTTGCAAAAAGAGGTTCTGAAAGCAGACACAATCTTAAATATTGGGAATGTGAGGAATACTTAGGCTTGGGTGCATCTGCTCATTCTTTCATAAACGGTAAAAGATTTTATTTTGAAAGAAGTGCAGAGGACTTTATAAATGGTGCTGAAGCCGTATTCGACAGCTTTGGCGGTGACATTCAGGAATATCTTATGCTCGGTTTAAGGCTGAAAAAAGGCATTTCAAAAAGCAGATACAAAAACCGTTTCGGCTGTGATATTCCAGAATCATTTATAAAAAATGCAAATCAGTTCATTAAAAGCGGTCATTTGACCCTTGACGGTGACATATATTCACTTACACCAAGCGGTATGTTAATTTCAAATTACATAATAAGTAATCTATTGGAGGATTAGTTATGGCAAAGATTATCGCATTTTTCACATCAATTATCACCTGCATTACAATGATTTTCACACCTGCAGCTCCTGTTGAGGGTATTTTTGAGGATGGTGATACAATTATGCAAACTGAATTTGACGAGGGTGAATTTACTTTTAAAGAATATGATATTGTTGTTGCTCCCTACGGTGACGA
>CAZBVV010000010.1:0-37828 GCA_964495345.1 uncultured Eubacteriales bacterium | reverse complement strand
AGCGGTGAGGGTGTTCAGCAGGCACTTCTTAAAATTCTTGAAGGTACTGTTGCAAATGTTCCCCCACAGGGCGGCAGAAAACATCCCCAACAGGAATTTATACAGATTGACACAACCAATATTCTTTTCATCTGCGGTGGTGCATTTGACGGTATTGAAAAGATTATTGAAAAAAGAACAGGCAATACACTTCTTGGCTTCGAGGCAGATGTCAGAACAAAAGCTGAGCTTGACTATGATTATATTATGTCACAGGTTATTCCTCAGGACCTTGTAAAATTCGGTCTTATTCCTGAACTTGTTGGTCGTGTTCCTGTGTTGGCATCTCTTGAAAATCTTAACAGAGAATCACTTGTCAGAATACTCAGTGAACCTAAAAATTCATTAGTTAAGCAGTATCAGCAGCTTTTTGCCATGGATAAAGTTGAGCTTGTTTTTGAAGATGATGCACTTGAAGCTGTTGCCGAGCTTGCCCTTGAAAAGAAAACAGGTGCAAGAGGACTCAGAGCAATTATGGAAAAAGCACTTCTTGATATCATGTTTACAGTTCCGTCAGACGGTGCTGTCAAAAAAGTAATAATTACTAAAGACTGCATTATTGACGGTGCAGAGCCCGTAATTGAGCGTGATATGTCACGCATACCGGACAAAAGTCAAAAGCCCTCAGTTGCAGGTGCCTGAGCATAAAACAAAATTTAAATCCGAGATTCAGCACGAACCTCGGATTTTTTTGTGATTAAATTATTCAAAAGACTCTTAAAAAAATATATTTTGTGTTAAATTTTTTCAAGGGGAGCAACTTTTGCCATAAGTTTTTTTGTGCCGACAGTATCAAAAGCAATTTCAAGCAGGGAGTCATTACCCATTTTTGATACGGAAAGAACCATACCTGTACCGAATTTTTTATGCTTTACTCTTTCACCGATTTTATAGTCAACAACAGGTGTTGAGTTGGTTTTTGTTGCAGATATACTTGCTGAGTAACCCTGTTGTGCAGTTCGTTGTGTGCTGTATGTTTGTGATGTGCTTGCTTTTGAGCCGTAAGAACTGCCCGATGAATATGACATTATGTTTTCCGGCTTTTGAATGATAGTCAGTTCAGGCGGAATCTCACTGAGGAAGCAAGAGGGGGGATTGTATGATGTCTGACCGTGTAACATTCTTGTTTTAGCATTTGAGAGTACAAGTGTCTGCTTAGCTCTTGTTATGCCAACATAAGCAAGTCTGCGTTCCTCTTCCATATCTGCATTGTTCATCATTGATTGCATACCCGGGAAAATGCCGTTTTCCATGCCGGGAATATATACAACAGGGAATTCAAGTCCCTTTGCCGAGTGCAGAGTCATCAGTACAACTGCATCGGAATCGTTGTTGTAATTATCAATATCGGACATAAGTGCCACATCTTCAAGGAATGCATCAAGTGTTGGTGATTCGGGATTTTCTTCAACATATCGCTGAATGTTTGATTCCAACTCGTTGATGTTTGCCAACCTGTCAACGTATGTATCTTTATCAAGAGCGAGAAATTCAATGTAGCCTATCTTATTTAAAAGAGTTTCATAAAGTTCGGTGGGGGAGAGAGTTTCTCTTGAGCTGTGTAACTCATCAATCATCATTGTAAACTGATTGAGTTTTGCTGTAGCTCTCGACAGGGCGGGATATTCGTCTGCATGACTGATTACCTCATAAAGACTTATACCGAGTGCATCCGCAATTTTAGCAGCGTTGTTTATTGTACTGTCTCCGATTCCCCGCTTAGGTTCATTTATGATTCTTCTGAGTCTTACTGTATCATTAGGATTACAGATGACGGAGAGATAGGCAACTATATCTTTAACTTCTTTTCGTTCATAGAACCTGTGACCGCCTATAATTCGATAGGGAATGCCCGCCCTTACCAAAGCACGCTCTATGGTAGCAGATTGAGCGTTCATTCTGTATAATACGGCGTGGTCACTCCAGTTTTTACCCTTAGACGACGAATCCATTATGCTTGATGCAATAAACATACCCTCAGTTATATCATCGGAGACTGTTTTAATAAGAATTTTATCGCCCGAACCGTTCTGAGTCCAAAGAGTTTTGCCTTTACGTCCCTCATTGTTTGCAATTACTGCATTTGCCGCATCAAGTATATTTTGAGTTGAACGGTAATTTTGTTCAAGCTTAATTGTTCTTGCGTTTTTGTAATGTAATTCAAACTTTAAGATGTTTTCGATTGTGGCACCTCTGAATTTGTAGATACTCTGGTCGTCATCACCTACTACACACAAATTTCTGTAACCGCCTGCAAGCAGGGAAGTCAGTCTGTACTGGGCATGGTTTGTGTCCTGATATTCGTCAACCATAACGTATTTGAATTTATGCTGATAATATTCACGAACATCTTTATGTTCCGTTAACAGTTTAACAGTATTTACAATTATATCATCAAAATCCATAGCATCGGCATTTTTTAAAAGCTCCTGATACTTTTCGTAAGCTCTTCCGATGATTGTTTTTCTGGGGTCAGCTTCATTCTGCTGTAAATATTCTTCGGGAGTAATCATCGAATCCTTTGCTCTGCTGATTTCACCCAGAACCGTTTTTGCTGAAATAAATTTTTCATCAAAATTAAGAAGTCTTTGACATTCTTTGATAACTCTTTTTGAATCATCCGTGTCGTATATTGTAAAATGAGAAGAATATCCCAATTTTTCGCCGTCACGCCTTAAAATACGCACGCAGCAGGAGTGAAATGTGCTTGCCCATATATTATTTCCGTTATCTTCACCTAAAAGGTGAGAAATACGCTCTTTAAGCTCGTTTGCCGCCTTGTTAGTGAATGTAATGGCAAGAATTTCCCAAGGCTTAGGTGCATCGTATGACAAAAGATATTTAGCATCACGTTCAAGAGATGTGTCACCATCGTAATATCTGTTAAGTAAAGCAATATCCTCATCACTTAACGGAAAACGGAAATTGTCGTTGTTATAGGCATTTCCGTAATCAATGAGATATGCAATTCTGTTAACCAATACGGTAGTTTTACCGCTTCCTGCACCTGCAAGGATAAGAAGCGGTCCGTTTACTGTTGTAACTGCACTGAATTGTACATCATTCATTCTTGAAAATTGCTTTTCAATTATTCTGTTTCTTAGAGTTTTTGCATCGGTAATCATTTAATTTTCCTTAATCGTTATCGCTGTCGCTGAGTATGTCTGTGTCGAGCCTGTCAATGGCAGTTTCAAAGGGGATTCTTAATGAGCCCTTGAATGCAGTGACCTCACGGCAAATTCTGTCATTTTCTGCCGATATATCTGTCATGATAGCATTAAATCTCTCAGTAAACATTCTGACAGAAGATGAGATATCAAGAATGCGTGCAAGTGTTTTTGTTGCGGCATCGTCTGCATTGTCAGACATAATGTTGATTCTGTCACAGGTTTCCTGTAGCAAAATATCAGCAAATCTTCTTACATCAATCATGGCAGAACCAACAGCCTCCTGAACTGAACGATCAGAGGTTGAACAACATCTGACCTTATCCTCGTATTCAGCTCTTATAGCTTTAATCTGTGCCGTTGTTAACGTATCCTTATCCTGAAGTTTTGATTCGCAAACAGATTTTGTTTCAGCAAGTTCTTCTTTAAGATGAGCAATCATTTCTGTGAGCGTTGAAATTTCTTTTTCTGCCTGTGATAATGAGTCAGAACTTGCCTGCTCGTTTTTCTGATACGTTGCGAGCGACTCTGTAAGTGCGGCATTTTCTGCTCTTAAAGCTTCAATTTCTTTGAGCAGTTCTGCTTTTTCCGCAACGGCGGCAGCTTCATTCTTTTTCATGCTTGCGATAAACTGAATAACGTCATCTTTATTAAAACCGCCAAAAGTTGCATTTCTGAAAACGTAATCGGAAGACATAATAATTCCCCTTTATTTAACTAAAAATTTTTTATATTATATCATTTTTTTCTGATTAGTTCAAGTATAAAATACATATTAAAAATGTATATATATTCTTGATTTTTAATTTCTCCTGCGTTATAATTTACTCATTACAAGAAGGAGGTTTTGTTATGAATAAAAAAATCACAACTCTTTTAAAAATTGCTGCAGTTGCCGGTGCATCTTACCTTGCAATAGGTGAAGCAGTTTATGAAGTTGTGCTCGGCAAAAAATATACTCAGCACAAAAATATCCGCCGTGAGGTCAATAGTGAACTTTATCCATATTACGGCAAGCCCGAAGACCAGGCAGACGGTGATGCATGGTTTGTTGCGATGCACCCGGAAGACACGGTTATTGTAAATTCAAAAGGTAAAACAATGCACGCTAATATTTTTATGCAGAAAGAGTATACCGATAAATGGGCTGTTGTTGTGCATGGATACGGCAGTTGCCCGAGAGCTATGAGTGACCAGGCTTTTAATTTTTATAAGCAAGGCTATAACATTCTTATGCCGCATCTTGTTTCTTTTGTTTCTGACGAAGAAAAATATGCATCCATGGGTTATCACGATAAAGACTATGTAAAAGATTGGATTGTATATATAGTAAATAACGATAAAAATGCAAGAATTGCAGTTCTCGGCGTATCTATGGGCGGAGCAACAACAATGCTTCTTACAGGTGAACCCGATTTGCTTCCCAACGTTAAGTGTGCCATAGCAGATTGCGGCTATACATCTTGGTGGGAAGAAATGGGTAATGAAATAAAAAATACATACAAAGCACCTATTTTTCCGTTTTTGTATGCCGCAAATACTGTTTCAAAGCTTCGCGGTAATTTTGATTTTAAGCAGTCTGCTCCCGTCAAAGCCGTAGCCCATTCAAAAACACCTACATTGTTTATCCACGGTGAGAAAGATCTTTTTGTACCGTTCCGGATGCTTGACAAAGTATACGATGCTTGTGTTGCAGATAAGCAGAAGCTGCCCATTCCCGATGCATATCACGCAGAGTCAAATGAGGTTCACCCCGAAATTTATTATCCTGCAGTGTTTGCATTTGTTGAAAAATATCTTTAACTGTATATTGAGCCGCTATATGTGGCTCTTTTTTTGTGGATTTTTAATCAGCAGGAACATTAATTCTTGCAACTTTGCCCCAAGGAGGCTGTACATAATCATTGTTCAATAGCCATAATACAGGAATATTGTTGGCAAGTTCCTGATTGGGAAATTTAGCGTAGCCGTCAGTCAGTATAATAATGCTTACAGGTTGATCATCATACATAAATTTGTTGACATATTCAAAAATTATATCAAAATTTGTCCCGCCACCGCCTTTTGGTTTTATACACTTTAATTGGTTTGTATCGTAAAAAGGTTTAGGTTCTACTATTTCGGCATCAAAGAATCCCAGTTTTCCGCTTAATTTTCCGTCATATTGGTCGATTGCACCTTTAATTTCGGAATAAGCGGCAGCTATCATAATGTCAGACATTGAAGCTGATGTGTCAATCATAAAAAGTATATTTTTTACTGTTTCGTCGGGTGCGTTAAAGTCGGGAAGATAGAACGGGGTTTCATAAAAGCGTTTGTCAGGAGGCGAGAAAGAGTAGTCAACTATTTCTTCCTGTACAAATTCATTAAGAATTGTTCTCCAATCAATTTGCGGTTTTCTGAATTCTTCAAGAATACGATTAACAAGGGCGGGGAGTCTGCCGCAAGATTGCATGCTTTTTTGTATTTTTATAGCTTCAGCGGCATCTATGATTCTTTTTGCCCATATATCATTGTGTGCATCTGTATTTGCAATAGTAGTCCAACGGGAATGATTGTCCCAGCTGCTTGGGGAATTGCTGTTATCGGATTGTGAATAACCTTGATCGGATTGTGAACTATCTTTAGCTGATTTGTCACCGTCTGCCCCGTCGCATGCATTTTTATCAGTATTGGGATTTAACAGCATGTGGTATACTTCTTCAACACTGTAATTATAGCCCTCTTTTCCGTCTGGAGCAACATGCATACATTCACCGTATTTGCCGATTGTAATGCTGTTGGGATTGGAACCGTTTTCTAAAAGAATATTTGAATTAACAACTATATCAGCGGCAATATTGAACGGCTCGTGAAGATACTTGCCTTTACGAGTACAATGCTGAAGCACAATATGCATAATCTCATGCATCATAACAAAAACAAGTTCATTATCCGTTAAGCTGTCTAAAAATTCAGCACCGAATATAATGTTTTCGCCGTCAGTACAGGCAGTTTCAATATCATCTTCAATGGAGAACTTCATGTGCATAAGAAGCAGACCGAAAAATCCGTGGTTTAATAATATCTGCATTCTTGCAACTAATATTCTGCGGGAAAATTCCTTTCTTTTAATTTCAGACAATGCCATTGAGTAATTTCCCCTTTGTGCTCATCCATTGTTTGAATTCCGGTATCATCATAAGCTTGTGTTTGTAATTAGGCTCTATGTACATATAGTCCTTTAAAACAATGGTTGAAAAATCAGCAGGTAACTTACAAGCATATTTTATTGAGTGACCGATGCGAACAATGTCATCTTTATGCTCACGGGCATAGGCAGTCATGGCCGAGGTAAGAGCGTAGAGTGCATCTGCACTTGAAGGTGGGGAAGGCATTTTTCCGTTAAAAATATCTTCTATACCGGGTAATCGTGCATATATTTTGTCCCAAGCGTTCAGTTCGTTTGTAATTCCGATACCAATAACTCCGGATATTAATTGATGCACTTTGCTTATATCACTATCCACATAGTTAAGGATGTTGCTTACCATTTCCCATGATCTTGGGGTTGCAAATGCAAGGTCTTCATTTGCAGGGTCAAATTTCATAAGATAATCCTGTCTGAAAGAGAGAAAACCTATAACTTTCTCGTTGATTCCTTTTTTGATTGCCCACGCTCTCCAAGATTCAAAGTTCGATGATATTTCAAGATGCAACAGGCGGTTCGCCAACGCCTTAGGCATTTTATAAGCAACAGATTTGTCAGTTGTTCTGTTGCCTGCCGCAATTACAATACAGTTGTCGGGTAATTTATGTTCACCAACAACTCTGTCAAGCGTTATCTGATATGCCGCAGCCTGAACTGATTGCGGTGCGGCAGAGATTTCATCAAGAAAGAGAATATTCACAACATCATCGGATGCATCCATGTTGAAAATCTGAGGTTTAAGCCAGATTGCAAGGGTTTTGTCGTTGTTTGCTGTGGGAATACCTCTTAAATCAATAGGATTAAATAAGAGCAAGCGAACATCTGTAACAACAGTTTTTTTACCTGTTTCTGCTTTTATTTCATCAGCAAGCTCTCGTATTGCCTGCGATTTGCCGATACCGGGAGGCCCCCAGAGCATAACAGACGGTAATAATTTTAACGGCAATCCGTTTTTTATCAACGAACAATATGCATTAGATAAGTCGTTAACAAATTTACCGACTGATACGGTTGGTATATTTGAAAGCTTTATACTACTCATAAACATCAACTCCTAAGTTTTTATCAATTTCCATAAGTTCTGCGGTTAACAATGCAATATCCTCTGTGTAATCAGTGCATCTGTCAATATCCGCCTGTATGTCTGCATATTTTCTTTCAAGGTCATCAAGATATGACTTGATTTTGTTGTAATGATCCTGTAATTTGCTAAGAAAATCATCTATTCTGGCAATATAATTTTTAGGTGAGTTACCCAATTCAACAAAATATTCACCGTATCTTCTGACCCATACTGCTGGTTTGTGTTTAGACATATTTTTAGGTATACTGATACGGAATCCCTGATATTCTCCTATATATTTCTCAGTATCCATAAAAACATGGTTTTTCACACCTTCAGATAAAACGGATAATAACGCATCTGTGTCATTCTTTGAACATTTACGCATTGATGAACTGATATATGTTATATCATCCATGCAGCAATCAACTATTACACGCTGGTGTTCAATTCTTGACGGAAGAGTCTCACGCTCCTGTTCAAGCATAATTTTTGTTTCAATTGATTTTTTCTGTAACGTTTTATATCGTGCCAATTTGTTTGAAATCTCTACACGCTCCTTGATAAGAGGATTGCCGATTGCAAGAGCTTTAACTTCAGCATAGTTAAGCACGGTGTCTTCAATATTATTGCCGTTACGTTCTGACAATGAGCCCATTAAAAGATCAGTTATAAATCTCTGCTTCGTTTCAAGCAACTGCCATGAGTATGCATCAAAACTGCCCTCAGTTATATAACGGTATATAAAAACTTCCTTATTCTTGTTGCCCTGACGGAGAATTCTGCCCTCACGCTGTGTCATATCAGCAGGACGCCAAGGAATATCGAGGTGATGAAGAGCTATGAGCTTGTCCTGAATATTAACACCTAAACCTAATTTGAATGTTGAGCCGATTATAATTCTTATATTGCCTGCTCTCAGCTTTTCAAAAAGAACGTTACGTTTGGCTTCGCTGTCTGCATCATGTATAAAGACGATTTCCTTTGAATCAATCCCTTTTTCAATGAGCAATCTTTTTGTTTCATCGTAAATATTAAAGCTGTCTTTAGGTGTGGATGTATCGCAGAATATAATTTGTATACTCTTTGAATCGTGAGTTTGAGTATAGATGTTAAATACGGTCTGAGCACATTTTGCAACTTTTGAATTTAATGTAAAAGTTGCATCGGGAACAACAAGCCTTAAATCAAGTGCCGCTTTTCTGCCGTCGGTAGTGATTTTAAGCATATTGTCCGTTTTTAAATCAACATTACCGTTTCTTACCTCGTCTGCTCGCTCGGAAATGGTTTTAAGATATTCACGGAATTCGTCAGTTCTTGGTATAACAATATCTTTATAACCATTAAAATCTGGCAATTCTACACTTGGGTCTACGCTGTGAAAATCAGCAATAGATGATAGCAGAACGGTAAGCTCGGGTAAGTTGTGGAATTTTGAAAAACGGGTTACCATTCTGAAATTGCTTGTATCAACATCAATTTCAAATTCAGTTACTCTTTCGGCAAACATACCGACCCAGCCGTCAAAACTGTTGAGATCGAGTACGGCAAGCTCACCGCTTTGCAGATACATCTGCATTGTATAGGCATCGGTAATAGAGTTTGTAATGGGTGTACCTGTTGCCATAATGACACCGCCGCCGTTGTTGTTCCTTTGCACGATATGTACTTTTTTCATCATGTCAACACATTTTTTTGAGCCGACGGAATTTATTCCCAAAGCGTTGTTAGTTCTTGTTTTGATGGGCAGGTTTTTGAAATTGTGTGCTTCGTCAACAAAAAGACGGGTAATGCCCAAATCATCAAAGAAAACACCGTTTTTGCTGTCTGACTTCATACGCAGTTCAGATATAGATTTCTTGATTGCTTTTCTTCTGTTTGTTAATCTGGGTGATGGTTCGTTTGAATCCTTGAGTATTTTTTCAATTTTTTTATCCTCATCAATCAATTCCTGAATCATGCATTCTATTGAAATAGGAATCTGTTCAAAACAACTGTAAGGCATAATGATTGCGTCAAAATCCTCATCTCTGATTTTCTTCAGAACTGAAATCCTTTTTTCAAGTGTGAAGTCTTTAGGTGTTATGCAGAATACTTTTGATTCGGGATATAATTTATGAAACAGTGAGCCCCATTGACCTGTAATGCTGTTAGGTACAACATACAAATTTTTCTTGGAGAGCTTCATTCTTTTAAGCTCCATGCCGGCTGTAATCATAATAAAGGTTTTACCTGCACCCACGTCATGTGCAAGGAGAGTGTTTGAAGAAAATATGATTCTTGCAACAGCGTTTTTCTGGTAAGGATGAAGTGTTATGTCAGGATTCATTGTCGGAAAGGTTAAAAATGAACCGTCAAAAACTCTTCTTTTCATTGAACTGTATTTTTCTTCAAATATTTTTTTGAGTCGGTTTCTTCTTGTTTTATCAGACCATACCCAACGTTTGAATTCCTGAATCATAAGTTCCTGCTTTTCAACGGCTACCAATGTTTCAGCTTCGTTAATAATTCGTTTTTTACCTGATTTTGTCTGCTCAGACTCGATTTCATCCATAACAATCGCAGTTTGCATATTAAGGGTTGTTTCAAGGATTGTAAGTGCATCCATTCTTGGTGTTCCGAATGAATTGCCTGTTGACATAAATCTTGTGAATACCCTTTTTTCGGGAAGCTCCCAAGAACCTGTGTATTCATCATGTATGGTATGTTTGTATCCGCGATATTTTGTTGTGTCTATTTTTAAAATATGGGTTACAAATGCGTCGATAATATCCGTAGGTATCCACGGTGAGCCAAGAGTTATGTATATATCTTTTGCAGAAAGTGCAGAGGGGAGATTCTTTTCAAGGGCATCTACGTTACTTTGGAAAATACCTAAGTATTCGTCATTAGCATCTTTCGCTACGTTCAGTTTGTGAGATAAATTGCCCGAAAGATATTCTTCTGCTGTTTCCCAACCCTTGTACTCACATTCTTCCCATGTTTCGGGATTCTGAAAAATAGACCCTTTTAACGCATTGATAACGGTTGTATAATCCTTGCCGGTAATTGCCGATATATATTCGATATCAACACAGGCAAAATTTGAAAGTGATAAAATCAATGCGTCTGATATTGAATCGGTATGCTCATATTCAGCAATACTGTCAGTTTCGATTATATCATCCCATTCCAGAGTAAGGTCAGTTGATAATGATAATGTATTCTCATTCATAATATTCACTCCATTCATAACAGAACACCCAAAATCGAAATAAAGGAGTTTAATATTACAGATAGCCGGCAAAAATTATGACGAACTTAATTGAATGTTTTGCTTATATTTCTGTATCTGAAATTTACTATTTCTCTTTCAAGTGTATATCTTCTTAAACTTAAAACTAATCCTATTGCAATATATATGCAAAGATTTGATGAGCCGCCTGCACTGAGAAACGGCAGAGTAATACCGACAACAGGCAGCAGTTCAACGCACATACCTATATTAACTACTACCTGTGCAGCAATCATAGATGCTATACCAGCACAAAGAATGTTAACAGTGCTGTCTTTACTCTTTTTACCTATAGATGATATTTTAATAACAACAGCAATAAAAATTATGAGAGTAAGAATACAGCCGATAAGTCCGTATTCTTCACCGATAACTGAAAATACCATATCGTTTTCATTTTCGGGTACAAGTCCTGCTTGAGTATATTTACCGTTGAATGCTCCCATTCCGAACATTCCGCCGTTGCGTATAGCCTGTAATCCTTGCTCCTGCTGATAAATAATATCAGCATATTCATCGGGATTAAATAACGCAAGAATCCTGTCTTTCTGAATACTTGTCATAACAAAATTCCACAGTATGGGAGTAGCTGCAATAACTGCAATTACACCTATTGCAAAATATTTAAGGTGTATATTCGCAGCAAAAAGCATAGTAACAAAAATGAATATGAAAATTAAAGCTGAACCCATGTCACCGGAAATCATAACAAGTACCACAGGTATCGCACCGTGAACGCAAAGAAGCAGTATATTCTTTAATGAATTTATATTGTCCTGTACAGTATCAATGTGTACGCCGAATGTAATTATAAATCCGATTTTGACAATTTCCGAGGGCTGAAAATACAGACCCGAATTACCGAGTTTAATCCATGTTTTTACGTCAGGACGGGATTCAGGACCAACACCCACATTAGGAATAAACAACAACAGCATCAGAATTAAACATATCGCACCGATAACCGGCCATAGCCGGACAATAAAATTATAATCCATAACCGAAATAAGTAATGCAATAATTATACCTGCCGCAACAGCAAGGAGCATAACCCTTGCATCACGGGAAAACAGCGATTCTTCCGTGTGAGTGGCACTTGATACGTTTAAAATTCCGAATGCAGAAAGTGCTGTACATAAAAATAATAAAATTTTGTCAGTTTCCTTGATAAAGTTTTTGACTTGTGTTATAATATTTTTCATAATTTATATCATCCTTGTTTTTTCTTTATTATATTATATTATTATGTATAGTTGTTTTCAAGGGAAAATAATGTTTTTTTAGTGAAAAAAGGCTATTGATTATGAGAATTTTTGAATCTTACAGCGAACAGGATACATTAAATATCGCAAACAATTTTGCATCATTACTCAGAGGCGGAGATGTGGTTGCATTCCGTGGCGGAATGGGTATGGGGAAAACAGTTTTTACAAGAGGGTGTGTAAACGCTCTCGGTAATGATTCTGAGGTAAGCAGTCCCACATTCGCCATTGTAAACGATTACGGCGGTAAAATTAATATATACCATTTTGATATGTACAGAGTTGAAAGTTGGGACTCTCTTTATTCCACAGGTTTTTTTGACTATTTAAACGAAAACTCCATCCTGTTTATTGAATGGAGTGAAAATATTGATAATGTTCTTCCTGATAATGCTATTATAGTTGATTTTGAGAGGGGAGAAGATATATCTTACAGAAAAATAACAATCAACGGAGGTGACGGAAGATGGTAATTCTTGCATTAGATAGCTCAGCTCCCTCTGCATCAGCGGCGATTATAAAAGATGGCAAGCTGCTTTCTGAAATGTTCTTAAATGTGGGACTTACTCATTCGGTAACACTCTTACCGTTAGTTAAAAGTGCGTTGGAGCTTGCTGAACTTACAGTCAACGATGTTGATGCGATAGCTGTAAACACAGGTCCCGGCTCTTTCACAGGGGTAAGAATCGGTGTTGCACTTGCAAAAGGTCTTGCACAGCCGAGCAACAAAATTTGCGTGCCTGTTTCAACTCTTGAATCAATAGCGTATCCGTTTATTGATTGTGATTGTATAGTTGCATCTGTAATGGATGCAAGGTGCAAACAGGTTTACGGTGCGTTTTTTGATGCGTCAGAGGGTAAAATAACAAGACTTACAGATGATGATGCATTTTCATTTGATATTCTTGCAGAAAAAATATCTTCTTTTACAAAAAAAGTGATTCTTGCAGGTGACGGTTCTGATATCGCATATGAATTTTTAAAGGATAAAGGTCTTAATGTGTCAACAGCAAATCCTTCATTAAAGTATCAACACGCATCCTCGGTTGCATTTATAGCCGAAGAAAGGCTTAAAAATAATGAAAATACAGTTTCTTGTTCGGAACTTGTACCTGCGTATTTAAGACTTCCGCAGGCGGAACGGGAATTGAAATTAAAAAAGGAGCAAACAAAATGAAAATTGCAATAGGTTCAGATCATGCAGGTTTTCCGCTTAAAGAAGAAATCAGAAAGCACCTTGATGAAATCGGCGTAGAATACGTTGATTGCGGTGTCTACGATTCTTCATCGGCAGATTATCCTCTCCAGGCAAAGGCTACTTGTGAAAAAATTACATCTGGTGAATGTGAAAGAGGTATTCTTTGTTGCGGTACAGGTATAGGTATTTCCATGGCAGCAAACAAGGTTAAAGGAATCAGAGCAGCTTGCTGTTCCGATTATTTCAGTGCAAAATATACAAGACTTCATAATGATGCTAATGTTCTTTGTATGGGTGCACGAGTTATAGGTGTTGGTGCGGCACTCGAGCTTACTGATGTATTTCTTACTACCGATTTTGAAGGCGGCAGACATCAGAGAAGAGTAGATTTGATTACTGAAATCGAAAATTCATAAAAAAACTTTGTTAATAAGCAAAAAAAAGATAACCACCGAGTAAAATCGGTGGCTAATTTTTTAGAACGGAAATTTTAAACAGCTCTTGTAACTTTGCCTGAACGAAGGCAACGGCTGCACACGTGGATTCTCTTGGGTGTGCCGTTAACAACAGCTTTAACTTTCATAACATTGGGCTTCCAGGTTCTGTTGGATCTTCTGTGAGAGTGAGATACCTTAATACCGAAAGCAACATCTTTTCCGCAGATATCACATTTTGCCATGCGGAATGCACCTCCTTTTTTTAATTATGTGGGATACAGCAAACCGTATAACACCACATCTTGTAATCGAACATATTTTACGCACTATATAATAACAGATTTGTTTTGTAATTGCAAGTGCTTTTTAATAAAAAAATCAACAATTTTACATATTTATTAATTTTTTTTGAGATTGAAATAAAAAATATTTATTTATTTTAAAAATTGCTTGCAAAACTCGATTAAATAATATATAATATTTATCGAACATTTGTACAAATATGTATTTCGGAAAGGATGAATACAAAATGGCAGATAAGCAAAAAGCTCTTGAAACTGCTCTTTCGCAGATTGAAAAAAAATACGGTAAAGGTGCAGTTATGCGTTTGGGCGAAGCAAACGCCATGAATGTTGAAGCTATTTCAACCGGCTCTATTACTCTTGATGCGGCTACAGGTATCGGCGGTCTTCCCAGAGGCAGAATTGTAGAAATATACGGTCCCGAATCATCAGGTAAAACAACGCTTGCTCTTCATTGTGTTGCAGAAGCTCAAAAAATGGGCGGTGAAGCAGCTTTTGTTGATGCAGAGCACGCTCTTGACCCTGTGTATGCGGCAAAATTAGGTGTTGATGTTGATTCACTCCTTGTTTCTCAGCCCGATAACGGTGAACAAGCTCTTGAAATCACAGAGGCTCTTGCCCGTTCAGGTGCTATTGATGTTATTATTGTAGACTCCGTTGCGGCTCTTGTTCCCAAAGCTGAAATTGAAGGTGAAATGGGTGATTCCCATGTTGGTCTGCACGCAAGACTTATGTCACAGGCGTTGCGTAAACTTGCAGGTGCTATCGCAAAATCAAACACACTTGTTATTTTTATCAATCAGCTTCGTGAAAAAGTGGGTGTTATTTACGGCAACCCTGAAGTTACAACAGGCGGTCGTGCATTAAAATTCTATTCAACCATTCGTATAGAAGTTAGAAAAAGTGAACAGATTAAAGGAACAGGTTCAGAAGTTCTCGGTTCAAGAACTAAATGTAAGGTTGTTAAAAATAAAGTTGCACCTCCCTTTAAAACTGCTGATTTTGACATCATGTACGGCACAGGTATTTCCAAAACAGGTGAAATGGTTGACATCGGTGTTGAATTAGGCGTAATAAATAAGAGTGGTGCATGGTTCTCATACGGCGATTTAAGACTCGGACAGGGTAGAGAGAATGTAAAAATCTATTTTGAGCAGAATCCCGAATTTGCTGCAGAAATTGAAGCTAAAATCCGTGATAAGCAGTCATCTGATGCAACTGCATCAGCAAAAAAAGATTCAAAGCCTGCATCTGCATCTGTTGCTAAAGCAAGGCTTGATGTTGCCATTGACGATGATGACGAATGATTATAAAAACAGAACTTACTAAGGGCGGCAGGCTTGCTTTATATGCAGATGGTGAATATATTATGTCCATTGATTCTGATATATGGTATTCACTTGATTACAGCGACGGATGCGATATTGATGAAAATGAGCTTGAAGAACTGAAATCACTTGTAAATGCAAGGCTTGCTTATACCCGGGCAATTCGTTTTCTTACTCAGCGTGCTCATTCCGAAAACGAATTATACAAAAAATTATTAAAGAAGCACAGTCATTCTTCAGCTGTCTTTGCTGTGAATAAATGTAAAGAATTAGGTTTTCTCGATGATGAGGACTTTGCTTTACGTTTCGCAAAAGAGCTTTATGAGAATAAAAAATACGGTTTATCAAGAATTAAACAGGAACTTTTACTCAAAGGAATAGACCGTGAAATAATCGACTGTGCTCTTAATGAATTAGATGTCAATTGCACAGAAAATATTATCAGTATTATCGAAAAAAAATACAGCCTTTGTCTTTTTGATGAAAAGGGCAAACGGCGAATGATTGCAGGGCTTATACGCTTAGGCTATTCTTACAGCGATATTAGAACGGCTCTTGCTCACTACGATTTAGCGGAGGACAGTACAGATGAGTATTAATGTAGGTTTTATTTCACTCGGATGCCCGAAAAACCAAATTGATGCAGAACTCATGCTTGCAAAGATTCAGAATGCAGGCTTTAATATCGTTGATGTTGCGTATGAAGCGGATGTTGTCGTTATAAATACCTGCGGTTTCATTGAGGATGCTAAAAAAGAATCTATAGAAAATATTCTTGAGATGGCTGAGCTTAAAAAAGACGGCGAAATCAAAAAAATTCTTGTAACCGGCTGTCTTGCTCAGCGTTATCAGGATGAAATCTTTGCCGAGCTTCCCGAGGTTGACGGCGTTCTGGGTATCGGTGCAAACGCTGATATTGTTGAGGCAATAAATAAGTTAATGGCTGACGAGAAAATTGCTGACTATCCCGAGAAAACCAGTATGCCTTTAGGCGGTGAACGTTTACTCACAACACCTCAGCATTGGGCGTATTTAAAAGTTGCTGACGGATGTTCCAACTGCTGTACTTACTGTGCAATTCCCGCAATCAGAGGAGCTTTCCGTTCTCGTCCTATGGAAGAAATTGTTGCCGAAGCTCAAAAACTTGCCGCAGACGGTACAAAAGAAGTTATTATTGTTGCACAGGATACAACCAGATACGGTCTTGATCTTTACGGTGAACTGAAATTGCCCGAGCTTCTTCGAAAATTGAATGTAATTGAGGGCTTAAAATGGATTCGTCTGCTTTATTGTTATCCGGACAGAATTACAGATGAACTAATTAACACCATGGCAGAATGTGAAAAAGTGCTTCATTATATTGATTTACCGTTGCAACACGCTGACGGCAGAATTTTAAAAGCGATGAATCGAACAGGCGACAGAGAATCTTTGACTGCTCTTATTGATAAAATAAGAGACAAAATGCCTGATGTTATATTGCGTACAACCTTTATTACAGGTTTTCCCGGAGAAGATGAAGCTGCATTTACAAATCTTGCAGAATTTGCAGATGATATACAATTTGACCGCCTTGGCTGTTTTGCATATTCACCTGAAGAAGATACTCCTGCTGCAGAATTTCCAAATCAGATTGATGATGAGATAAAAAAACATCGTGCAGATGTGATTATGGAACAGCAGTTTGATATTTTTCAGTATAAGCAGAAACAACTCATCGGTAAAAATGTTGAATGTATTGTTGAGGGGTACGATCCCTACACGGACAGTTATTTCGGCAGAACGTGGATGGATGCACCTGAGATCGACTCCGTTGTATATTTTACCGGCAAAGGGGATTATAATGAAGGTGATATCGTTAATGTTGAGATTTTTGATATCAACGATTATGATCTTTTAGGTGAAATAGTATAATGAATCTACCAAACAAACTTACCTTATTAAGAATTGCACTTACACCTGTTTTTCTGTTTTTGTTTTTTGCAGAATTTGTACCTCATAACCATGTTTTTGCGTTAATTGTGTTTATCATAGCGTCTGTTACGGATGCACTTGACGGCAAAATCGCAAGAAAAAACGGCATTATAACAAATTTCGGCAAAATTGCAGACCCTATTGCTGATAAAATTTTGACAACAACTGTGATTTTATGCTTTATGCAGATTGATCTTTGCAGCGTGTGGGTAATACTCATAACGCTTGCAAGGGAGTTTACTGTTTCTGCAATACGAATTGTGGCGGCATCACAGGGTGAAATTATCCCCGCAAATATTTACGGAAAAATAAAAACAGTGTTTCAGATGGTATCGTCAATTCTTATTCTGCTTGCAGTTGTTATTGAAAGCTATGGGGTAAACTTAGGTGATTTTACGGTAATTTCATCAAATATTCTGATGTGGATTATGGCAATACTTACTGTTATTTCAGGTGTTGTTTATATTCGTGACAGTGCAAAAGTAATAGATTTTAACAAGTGATATTTTGGTAATAAAATGGATAGTTATATTAATTTAATAAAAAATCGCCCCGAAAAAGCAGAAAGCAGTACGCCTACAGGGGCAATTTGCGGCAACGGAGACCTTGCCGTAATACTTGATGATGAAAATGATGACCTTATTCTGCACATCGCAAAGTCCGATTTTTGGAAATTTACACCTACTGCAAGAGCTGACGGTGGTATAAAATCAGTTGGAAGCATCCGAATTTCCCGCCTAAATCTTGATGAATATAATGTGAAACAGATTTTTAACAGGGGAATAATTGAGGGGAATTTCGGTAACGGCAAAATTGAGATTTTTGTTGCAACCGAAAACTGTATTTATATATCAATTTCCGCTGATGATAATGGCAGATTTCCCGAATTCACGGTTGAAATTCCCTCTACAAGCGATTCCAAGAATTTTGAATGTAATGAAAACGGATTCAAGTGGTATCTTCGTAAATTTTCAGGCACTGATGTTGAAAGAGAATCAGCCGTTTCAGTTTGTTGCCGCAGGCTGACCGCAGAAATTAAAGATGGAATCAAAAAAGTTGAGTTCTGCTTAGGCGTTGCAACTAATTTTGATACGGATGATTATGTAAGCAAGAGTATTCAGCTTACAATAGACTGTGATTACAAAAAAGCGAAGCTGAAAACAGAAAATTTTTGGAAAAATTATTTTTCTGCATCTAAAGTTACGCTACCCGATAAGCAAATCGAACAACGCTATAATGCAAGTCTTTATTTGCTCGGTTGCTGTATGGGAAATAATAATTTTCCGCCCGGATTATTCGGTAATTTTATAACAAGTGATAATATTCCGTGGAAAGGCGATTATCATTTGAATTACAACTTTGAAGCCCCCTTTTATTGTATGTTTTCCTCCAATCATGTTGAAAATACACAATGTTATATTCAGCCTTTACTTGATATGATTGACAAGGGGAATACCTTTGCAGAGTTGCTTAATTGTAAAGGAGTTTACTTGCCTGTAAGTATCGGACCGAAAGGTGTTGACTTTTACAGTCAGGCTGATTGTAAAGAGAACGGAATCCTCTTTTTAGGTCAAAAAAGCAATGCTGCTTATGCTGCCGTTATCCCAATAATGTATTGGTATTCCACATACGACAAGGAATATGCCAAAAGCCGAATTTATCCCTATATCAGTGAGGTTGTAGCTTTTTGGGATGACTATCTTGTTAAGGAAAATGGCAGATACATAATTAAAAATGATGCCGTCCATGAAATACCTTATTACAGAGGTGAAAAGTTTAACTACTTTACACATAAAAATCAAATTGAAGCAAAGAATAATATACTTTCATTAGGTCTTGTCAGAATGCTGTTTAAGTGTATTATTGATATGTCTGAAGAACTTGGTATCAATTCTGATAAAATTTTACATTGGATGGATATTGTTGATAATTTAAGCGAATTTCCCACATTTATAAAACACGGAAAACGCTGTTTTCGATATACTGAGCGTGGCATCAGTTGGCGTTCTGATAATTCTGTAGGACTCCAGCACATTTATCCTGCTTCACAGGTTGGACTTTCGTCGGACTCAAAAACGCTTAAAATTGCACGCAATACATATTTTATTAATGATAGGCGTCTTGATGATAACGGCTCTGTGTCCTATCTTCCTTGCGGTGCAAGACTTGGTGTAAATCCCGATTACCTGCTTGAAGGTCTCAGAATGAATATTGAGCAATACGGTTTACCCAATATGTTATTCGACCGTTTTGGCGGTTGCATAGAGCATCTGACTACAGTTCCCGCAACTATCAATGAGATGCTTATGCAAAGCCATGAGGGGGTTATACGACTGTTTCCTTGTTGGGATAGGAATATGAATGCATCTTTTTCAAATTTACGTGCAGACGGTGCGTTTCTTGTTTCAGCGGAGATAAAGTCAAAAAATATCTGTAATATTGCGATCACAAGCCTTATGGGGCGCGTTTGCAGAGTAGAAAAACCGTTAAACGGTAATATTACGGTTATACAGAAGCATGACGGTAAAATAATAAAGGTAAAAAAATCCGACAGTTTTATTGAATTTAAAACTCAGCCGGGTATTACTTATATTTTAAAGTGAAAAAAGTAAAGGTATTAGTTCTGCACAAAAACTAATACCTTTTTTACTTATGCTATTATTCCGCCGCCGATAACTGTGTCATCAACGTACAGAACTGCTGATTGCCCTTTAGTCGGTGCTCTTTGAGGTTCGTCAAATTCAAGAATAATATATCCGTCTTTTTTATAAGCCGTGGCAAAGCTTTCTCTGTGGCTGTATCTGATTTTTGCAGAGCACCTGATAGGCTTGTCAATGTCGGCTATGCCGACAAAATTAAATCTTTCAAGCTTGACTGTTGTGTCATACAATTCATTGTCTGTTGAGAGAATAACCGTATTATCTTCAACATTTTTACTCTTGACGTACATACGCTGATTAAGAGCAATTTCAAGACCTCTGCGTTGACCTATTGTGTAGTGTATAATACCTTTATGTTTGCCCAGAACTTTTAAAGATGTGTCAACAAAATTTCCGACAGGGTAGTTCTTTTTTGTAACTCTCGTAATAAAATCCGCATATTCGCCGTTGGGAATGAAGCAAATATCCTGACTGTCGCTTTTTCGGGCATTTACAAAACCGTTTTCTTCGGCAATTTTTCGTGCTTCTTCCTTGGAAATCTCACTTAACGGAAAAAACGTTCTTTTGATTTGTTCCTGTGTAAGTGAATAAAGAACATAACTCTGGTCTTTGGTTAAATCAAGTGCCTTTTTTATGTAGTATCTGCCTGTTGATTCATCATAACCTGTTCGAGCATAATGTCCCGTTGCAATAACATCACATTCGTATACATCAGCAAGGTCGTAGAGTAATTTAAACTTAACGAACCTGTTGCATTGAATACACGGATTCGGCGTACCGCCGTTTTCGTATGTTACAATAAAATCATCTATAACATATTTTTTAAATTGCTCCGAAGCATCAACAGCATAAAAGGGAATATCCAGCCTGTCGCAGATTGCTCTTGCATCGTCAATATCGGTATCTGCACAAGATTTATCAAAACCGAAAATGCTGTCATTTTTGTCAAACATCTTAAACGTAACACCGATACAATCGTAGCCCTGTTGTTTTAACAAATATGCAGTAACGGAGCTGTCAACTCCGCCACTCATGGCAACTAACGCTTTTTTCATAAAATATTATCCCAACTCAATCATTTTATTGATGCAGGTAACTGCCTTTTTCATTGTATCATCACTCAGAATTATCTCTTCTCCGCCGACACCGAGGACTGTATTGTATACATCCATTATGGTAGTAAGTTTCATATCGTCGCATATTAAGGCTTTTGACATGGCGTAGAATTTTTTATCGGGACACATAATCTGAAGATGCTGTACAATGCTGTTTTCAGTCCCGATGATAAACTCTTTTGCATCGCTGTCTTTAGCAAATTGCATAATATCGGCAGTTGAGCCTGCAAAATCTGCAAGCTGAGTTACCTCTTTTTTACATTCGGGGTGAACAAGTAATAACGCATTGGGATGTTTTTTCTTAGCAGAAATAGCATCCTCAGCTTTAATTGCCGCATGAACGGGACAGCCACCGTCAAGCAGTCTGATATTCTTTTCGGGGCATTGTTCGGCAACGTACGCACCTAAATTACAGTCGGGAATAAAGAGAATGTCATGCTGCGGCATTTTTTTAACAATCTTAACTGCTGAAGATGATGTTACGCATACGTCACAAACTGTTTTCAACTCAGTTGTTGTATTTATGTATGCAACAACTGCATACCCCTTGTATTCACCCTCACGAAGCTGTAATATATAGTCTTTTGTAAACTGTTCGGCCATAGGACAACCTGCATCAGGATTAGCAAGAAAAACCTTTTTATCGGGCGAAAGCAGTTTTGCGGTTTCAGCCATAAATCTTACACCGCACATTATGAGTGTTTTGTTTTTAGCTTTTGATGCCTTTACGCTCAGAGCATATGAATCACCTGAAAAGTCGGCAATTTCCAGAATATCCTCGCTTTGATAGCTGTGAGCAAGTATACAAATATCTCTTTCTTTTTTTAATCTGATAATTTCCTGTTGAATGTCTTTAAGCATAAAAAATCATCCTTTCCATAAGTTATTATATCATGTGTTTGAATAATCTTCAAGACTTCTGAACTCATATCCCATATTTCTTATTTCGTCAATTATATCACCAAGCGCTTCGGCATTGTCGCTTGATACGGCGTGTAAAAGTATAACAGCACCGGGATGAATTCTTGAAATAACCGTATCAATAGCATATTGTGCACCTTTTTGGTTGGAGGTATCCCAATCGGAGTAGGCAAGTGACCAAAAAACACTTGTATAGCCTAAAGAACCTACAAGGTCAAGAGCCGAGTCGGAATATTCACCTTTTGGAAATCTGAAATACATAGCAGAATAGCCGAAATTAGTTCTGATGTAATCGTCAAACCCCTTAATTTCCTCCATCATCTGAGTTCTTGTCAATTCATCCATTGATGGGTGGGTGTTCGTGTGATTACCTACAATATGCCCATCATTTATCATTCGTGCAATAGATTGAGGATCCGATTTCATTTCATCTACAGTACAGAAAAAAGCAGCAGTAACATTTTTTTCTTTTAATGTGTCAAGAATTATACCGGTATATCCGTTATCATAACCAACGTCAAAAGTCAGATATACCACCTTTTCCTCAGTACCGGTATCAAGTGTTATGGCATTAAAGTTGTTATCGCTGAAATATTTTTGACTGTTCTGTGATATTTCATGAGCTGTTTCGTTTTTTGCTACACCAAAACTGTGGCTGATTTTCTCGGTTGATAATCCTCTTGTGTTGCCGGGGTCGCTGACGACAAATTCAACCGTCTGTAAAGATTCAAGACCGGTATATGTTTTATCTGTACCTGTATTCTCACCGTAGAAAACTTTAGAATTTGTTGTTGATATATTATTATTTAAATCTTCTTGTGACTGTTCTGTTGTTGTTCTTATGTCTGTTTCACCTGTAGGTGTAAGGGAAACATCTTCATTGTTTATGTTACACCCTGAAAACACTAACAGTAAACATACACTCAAAAAAACACATAATATTTTTTTCATAAATAATATCACCTTTAGTATATAATATCACAATTTGTAATAAAATCAATTATTAAATTATGTAAGTGATTTTTTTGCCTTACAGAAAACTCGTTTCCGTAAAGCAAAAAATTGTATGTCCTTGAGAACGCTCGCCCTGCGAGCGTGGAGTCGGACCGACTGAAAACAGATTGCCGTTTTACATTACGGACTGAATACTCTCTATAATTCCCGTTATTGTTTTAACTGCTTTGTCTGCCTTTTTCTTCATTTGTCTTTTAGAGGTGGAACTGCTCATGGATGCTGAAAGAAGTGCCGCAGCACCGCCTACAGCCATTACTGCACCCAATGTTTTCGTTGCCATAGTTTCTCTTTTAGTCATATGTGATTCACCCTTTCTTAAATTGAAATCATTTATATATTTGCCTCAAAGGTTAAAAATATCCCTTTTTTCTGTTGCAAATTATTATAAATAGTGCTATTATAAATACAAAATAAAATAGGGGAAAATGGTTTTGAAATTCTTATACAATAAAATATTTGAAATTAAATTTTTTAACAAACTGCGTCAATTACCTGTATTATCAAAAATTCTGACATACGAGTTTATACTGTATGTTTTCTTCGGTGTTTGTACAACCGTTGTTAATTTGTTGTCTTTTTATATTTGCGACAAAATTCTGGGTAATGCAAGTATTGCAGATTTTGATATATTTTCGTATAGATTAGCAATAACATTTGAAGATGTATCTACTGTTATTGCATGGATACTTGCAGTAGTTTTTGCATTTATTGTTAATAAGATATGGGTATTTGAAAGCAGAAGCCGCAGTGTTACGGTTGTTGCAAGGGAACTTATTTCTTTTGTCGGTGCAAGGATTACGTCATTCTTGCTGTTTGAATTATTAGGCTTTATGCTTGTAAGGAATTTTCTTATTAATTATAATATATTTGACTCTGATAATGTTTCAAAATGGGTTGCAAAAATTGCAATTTCGTTTTTTGTAATATTATTTAATTATGTTATGAGTAAACTTTTTATTTTTAAGAAGAAGGAGATTGCGGATAATGAACTTTAAAGAAATTGATTCTAACGGCACCGTTGAAGGTTTTGTGCTTGTAAAAAGCTGTGACAAAAAATCAGCGAAAAACGGCTCAACATATATTGATATGACTCTTGCTGACAAAACAGGTGAAATCAATGCAAAAATATGGGATTGGCGTGAAGGTGTGTTCTTACCTGAAACCAATTCAATAATTAAAATCAGAGGCGTTATTTCAACTTATAACGGAACACCGCAATTAAGAGTTGACAAATCAAGAGCGGTGTGGGACAGCGATAATGTAAATATGTCCGATATTATTCCCTCTGCTGATTACGAGGGTAAATATATGATGCAGGTATTAAGAGGTAAAATTGACGCTTTTAAAAATGCAGAGCTTAAAAAACTTGTTAATGCTATGCTTGATGAATATGGCGATGCGATGACTGATTGCCCGGCTGCATTTAAACTCCATCACGCAATCCGAGGCGGTTTGCTTATGCACACATTGTCTATTGTTAAAATGTGTGAATGCGTTGCATCAATATATCCTGCTGTTGACAGAGAGCTTTTAATTTCAGGGGCAATTCTTCACGATATATGCAAAACAGAGGAGTTTGTTTTGACCGATGCAGGACTTGTTGAGGGATATTCACCTAAAGGTCAGCTTATAGGTCATCTTGTAATGGGTGCTATGGCTATTGACAGAGTTGCAAGAGAGAATAACATAAGTAACGATACTGCTATGCTTCTTGAGCATATGCTTATTTCACATCACGGTGAGCCGGAATTCGGTGCCGCAACACGACCGTTATTCCTTGAAGCTGAAATACTGTCTGAACTTGACTCTCTTGACGCAAATATATATGAAATCGAAAACTGCCTTGCTGATGTTGCACCCACTGAATTCAGTGCCCGTCAATGGGCTTTGCACGACCGTAGATTTTATAATCACGGCAGAAAAATTCCCGAAACCAAAGTCAATCTCGACTAAGAAAATATTATAAATAAGAGGTAAAAAATGGATTGGACAGAAATTAAAGTAACAGTTCCCGTTGAGCGTGTAGATGAAGCAGGTGCAATCGTTTCTATGACAGTACCTTACGGCATTTACATTGAGGATTATTCGGATATGGAAGATGCAGTTCTTGAAATTGCCCATATAGACCTTATTGATGAGGAACTTCTGGCTCGTGACCGCACAAAAGGCGTAGTTCACGTATATATTTCACCCGAGGAGAATCCCGGCGAGGCAGTATCTTTTATAAAAGAACGTCTTGCCGGTGAAAACATACCTTATGAAATTGATTGCACAGAATGTAAAAATGCAGATTGGGAAAATAACTGGAAAAAATATTTTAAGCCCATGCCTGTCGGTGAGAAGATTCTTATACAGCCCATATGGAAAGATAGTGTAGATGCAGGCGACAGAGTCGTTCTGAATCTTGAACCCGGTCTTGCTTTCGGTTCAGGTTCACATGAAACTACCCGTCTCTGTCTTGCTGCTATTGAAAAGCACGTCACTAAGGGCGGCAAAATGCTCGATATCGGTTGCGGAAGCGGTATTTTGTCTATCGCATCACTTCTGTTGGGTGCAGAAAGTGCCGTAGGTGTAGATATTGATAAGCTTGCAGTAAAAACTGCCATGGAAAATGCAAAACGCAACGGCTTTGATGAAAAGCAGTATACAGTTCTCTGCGGTAATCTTGCAGATAAGGTAAGCGGTAAATTTGATGTTATTGCCGCAAATATTGTTGCAGATGCAATTATAATGCTCTCTAAGGGTGTAGACGCATTTATGAATGACAACAGCGTTTACATTGTTTCCGGTATTATTGATATAAGAGAACAGGAGGTTGTCTCGGCTCTTGATTCTTATGGATTCAAAATTATAGCTCGCCATGAAGAAGGCGGTTGGTTATGCTTTGAATGTATGAAAAAATAAAATTACAAAAATATTATTTTTAAACGCTTGCGAATTATGCAGGCGTTGTTTTTTTGCCTTTTCTGTTAAATTAAAATCCGATAATAAATCTGTGTGAGAATGGAACATTAACAATGTGCGTTAAAATTGTCGGAGGTGCATTATGAAAAAATTAATAAAACAATTTGATATTATTTTATCAATATTTTGTTCAGTCATTCTTACTCTTGTAGCTTTGGGTGAAATATATTTGCCCAAAACGGTAGTATTTTATGACGGGCAAAGTAAAACTACATTATACGAGGTTTATACCGTTACGCAATCGGATTATGATGTAATGAGTGTGTCAACAAACGGTTCTAAGGATTCGGTTGCCGATATAACAGTGTTAGGCGTAATTCCTGTCGGAACGGTTAATGCTCAACAAAGGGAGCGAAAATATGTAAATGTGGGCGGTGATATCATTGGAATAAGACTTTATACAGACGGTTTACTGATAGTAGGAGTTGACGATGTAATAAGCTCAGAGGGGAGTTTTTGTCCGGCTCTTGAATGCGGATTGCAGACAGGAGATATCATAACTCAGATTAACGATGAAAAAGTGCTTTCTGTTTCACACTTTTCGCAGGTTATTTTAAGTTCAAAGGGTAATCCCGTCAGCATAACTGCGGTCCGCAATAATAAAACATTATATTTTTCCTTAAAGCCTGTATATTGCGAATCCGAACAAAAATACAGATGCGGATTGTGGCTTCGTGATTCAACGGCAGGTATCGGCACGTTAACATTTGTTGATTCTTCTGCACGTGTATTTGCGGCGTTGGGTCATTCGATATGCGACAGCGAAACTCAAGCTGTTTTACCTGTGGGTGAGGGGAATATACTCACAGCATCGGTTACGGGAATTACAAAAGGAGAAAAGGGGGCAACAGGTCAGTTAATAGGCACTTTTTCGGATATGGTTTTAGGTGATTTGTCGGTAAATAATGATTACGGAGTGTACGGCACTTATTCAAATACCAATGAAATAACAGGGGAGTTGTTACCTGTTGCAACACAGACGGAAATAAAAGCGGGAGATGCACAGATAATGTGCAATATTGACGGCAAAGGTGTAAAATATTATGATATTGAAATTGAAAAAATTTCATACAGTGCCGAAAAACAATCCCGATCAATGGTAATAGAAATAACCGATGATGAACTTCTCTCTGCAACAGGAGGAATTGTGCAGGGAATGAGTGGCAGTCCTATTATTCAGGACGGAATGTTGGTAGGAGCTGTAACCCACGTCTTTCTCAACGACCCAACAAAAGGCTATGCAATATTTGCAGAAACAATGGTTGAAACGGCTCAGTCTCTTGCATCTTAAACTTCTGTCAGCAACAGATTGTACGCTGTTGCTGAATTTTTCTTGAAAATTAAATGTAAATCTGATATAATAACAAAAAATATGAATAGAGGTTATTTATGTCGGAAAAATTGTATATCGGTGCGGATTTAGGAACGTCATCATTAAAGTTATCACTTGTAAATAGAAATGGGGAAATTGTAAAAACAGTTTCAAAATCATACGAGCTTTTTTATCCTCAGGTTGGCTGGAGTGAGCAGAATCCTGAGCATTGGTGGCTTGCATTTGTTGAGGGTATAAGGGAGCTTGTGGCTGATATTGATGCAGCTTCCGTTTGTGGTCTTGGTATTGCGGGACAGATGCACGGACTCGTTATACTTGATGAAAATGATAATGTCATTCGTAACGCTATTTTATGGAACGACGGCAGAACCGATAAAGAAACCGCTTGGCTCAATACAGTTAAGGAACTTGCGGATTATACCGGAAATATAGCTTTTGCAGGCTTTACAGCACCTAAAATTTTATGGGTTAAAGAAAACGAGCCGGAAAACTTTAATAAAATCAGCAAAATAATGCTCCCGAAAGATTACATAAATTATGTACTTACGGGTGTACATTGTACAGATTACTCCGATGCTTCGGGTATGCTTTTGCTTGATGTTAAAAATAAGTGTTGGTCAAAAGAAATGCTTAAAATTTGCGGCATTACCGAACGACAAATGCCTAAGCTTTTTGAAAGCTATGATGTTGTAGGTACAATTAAACCGGATGTTGCGTCAATTTTAGGTTTATCTGAAAATGTAAAAGTTGTTGCAGGTGCAGGTGATAATGCAGGTGCGGCGGTAGGCAGCTCAACCGTATCCGACGGTAAATGTAATATTTCATTAGGAACATCGGGTACAGTTTTTGTTTCAACCGATAATTTTCCCGATTTATCAAACAAGGCAATACATACATTCTGTCACGCTGACGGCGGATATCATATTATGGGATGTCTTCTCTCAGCGGCAGTTTGCAATAAGTGGTTCTGCACCGACATTCTCGGCACGGATGATTTTTCAGCCGAACAGTCAGCAATAAACGACGATATGCTTGGTAATAACAATGTGTGCTTTTTGCCTTACCTTATGGGTGAACGCAGTCCTATTAACAACACGGATGCAAGAGGTATGTTTGTTGGGATGAATCTTAACACTAAAAGGTCTGACCTTGTACAAGCGGTGCTTGAAGGCGTTGCTTTTGCTGTTAGGGATAATTTAGAGATTGTTAAAGATGCAGGCATAAATATTGAGAAAAGCGGTTTGTGCGGCGGCGGAGCAAAATCCGCACTTTGGAGAAAAATTCTTGCCAATGTCCTTAATATAGAACTTGAAATCCCGGTAACTGAAGAAGGTCCAAGTTTCGGTAGTGCTTTGCTTGCTATGGTAGGTAATAATGAATTTGCTTCTGTAAAAGAATGTTCCACAACTTTTGCAAAAACATCCGATACTATAAAGCCAAATGCTGAAATTGCCGCAAGATATGAAACACAATACCAAAAATTTAAAAATATTTATTCTACTGTTAAAGATGTATACAATATTCTTAAATAAAATTTTCACCCCAAGGAGTGTTCCTCGGGGTGATATCTTTTAAAGTGCGATATGTTTTAATGTTTTTTCTGCAAGGGCGGATATTTTAACGGTTCCGATACCAAAAACAGATGTGTGTAATGTGTTGTTTAAAGGCTTTGTCCATTCATCGGGAATTGAGGTGCATCCGTTTCTCATACCTATTACAGAACCTACTGTTGCACCGTTACAGTCTGTATCAAATCCGGCTTCAACTGCTGTACATATTGATTTTCCAAAGTCACCCTCACCGTAAAGTAATGCGGTTGCTACAATCATAGCGTTGGATATAGTATGACACCAACCGTAGCCTGTATGTTCGTCAAACTGGGAATGAATATACTTAAAACAATCGTCCTTACTTTTATTTTCTTTATAAAAGCTTATAATTGTTGTAACAGCTTCATATAACCTTGATGTATGAGGAATTTGAGCCAAACCGCCAAGAATAATGTCAAAAATATCATCTGTAACTGCGGCACAGGCTATCATGGCAGAGGCAAACATCTCACCGTAGATTCCGTTTTTTGTGTGTGATATACAAGCATCTCTGAAAGCCATATCGGCGGCAAGTTCAGGATTTCCGGGGTTAATATATCCGAAATAATCGCCTCTTATTTGTGCTCCAATCCACTCCCTGTACGGATTTTTATATTTTGCTGATTCCGGTGGAGCAAATCCTCTTACAAAATTATCAAACGCAACTCTTTCCGCAGTGAAGTATGCGTTTCTGCTTTGTGAATCAAGCCAAAGACTTGCTACGTTTTCGGGCTTAAAATCTTTTCCGTACTTTTCAATAAGAAACTGATAAAGTGCAGTGTAGTTCGTATCGTCATCAACAGGCATTCCGTCAACCGTATCTGCAAAGCATTTATTACGCAAATTAAACTTGTATTTTTGGCACATTTCTTCTGTAATATCAGACTTTAATACATATCTGTGCATCGGATAATTGCCTGTTTCTTTAAGCAGAGGATAAAGTTCATTTGTGCGGATTCCTTCAAGAGGTTTACCCAAAAGACATCCTGCAATTCTTCCGAACCATGCACCGTAAATTTTGTCTGTAAGTTCAGTTTTTGTAATATTTTTTGATTTAAATTTGTATTCACTTCGTAATTTTTTAATACCGTCAATATCGGACGGCTCACAGTAGCTGTAATCAGCTTGCATATTTGCATTTATTGAAATATCAAACAAAATATCACAAATTTTTGAACGGTATTCATTATTTGGTAAATCTATTACCGCATCAAAAAGTGAAATGTACTTTTGAATATCTTTACCCTCAGCTATTAACTGAGTCAGCTCCTGAGATATATCGTTTGCATAAAAATCCCATTCACTCATGTTTTTATAATCAAGTTTAAAATTCTTCAAAATATCACCGCTTTCTGTGTTAATGTTATCATATATGTAAAATTAACACAAGTTAATATTGAAAATTTTTGCTGTTTATGGTATGCTGTGTTGGGTGAAAATTATGTATATTTTAGGTTTTGATATAGGTGGCACAAAATGTGCTGTCGTTACGGCAAATTGGGACGGTGAAAACATTACACTTCTCAAAAAAGACAAATGTGAAACAGATTTAACATTAGAACCGTCAGTAATGATAGATAAACTTCTGCATATGGCTGATGCTATTCTTGACGGAACTCCTGATGCAATAGGAATATCATGCGGCGGTCCTCTTGACAGTAAAAAAGGCATAATTATGTCTCCGCCTAATCTTCCCGGTTGGGATGACGTTAAAATCGTTAAGCAGATAGAATCGCATTACGGTGTAAAGACTAAATTGCAAAATGATGCAAATGCAGGTGCTGTAGCCGAATGGAAATTCGGAGCAGGCAAGGGTAGCAGGAATATGATTTTTCTTACATTCGGTACCGGGCTTGGTGCAGGACTTATTCTTGACGGTAAGCTTTACAGCGGCACAAATGATAATGCCGGGGAGCTGGGACATATAAGGCTTGATAAATTCGGTCCTGTGGGATACGGAAAATCAGGCTCTTTTGAGGGATTTTGCAGTGGTGGCGGAATCGCACAGTTAGGCTATATTAAAGCACTTGAAAAAGTACAGGCGGGGCAGTATCCCGCATACTTCACAAATGGGATGACGCAAGCGGATGTAACTGCAAAATCTATAGCCGAAGCGGCAAATAACGGTGATGAAACTGCTATTGAAGTATATAATATATGCGGCGAATATCTTGGTAAAGGATTATCAATACTGATTGATTTACTCAATCCTGAAATTATCGTATTAGGCAGTATTTTTGTAAGAAGCAAAAATCTTCTTTGGAATACGACAAAGGAAATTATCAACAGAGAAGCGTTGCGTGTTTCTGCATCATGCTGTAAGGTTGTACCTTCACAGCTTTCTGAAAATATAGGTGATTATGCGGCAGTTGCAACCGCACTTTTGTAAGGAGAGTTCAACATGATAAACGATTTATTAAAGCGTTATCCATGTCTTTCTGTTTGTGCTGAGGATATAGAAAATGCCAAAAATGCAATTATTGAATGTTATCATTATAAAGGTAAGCTATTACTTTGCGGTAACGGTGGCAGTTGTGCAGACTGTGACCATATTGTGGGCGAGTTGATGAAAGGTTTTTTAAAGAAAAGACCTTTATCCGACGAACAAAAGTCTGAAATGAAGCAAAACTGTGCTGATATTACAGATGAAATTTTAGATAAACTACAATGCGGATTACCTGCAATATCTTTACCATCATTAACTGCCCTGAACACGGCATTTTCCAATGATGTTGAACCCCAACTTATGTATGCACAATCAGTTTACGGTCTTGCAGAAAAAAATGATGTACTTATTGCAATAAGTACGTCCGGAAATTCAAAAAATGTTGTTGATGCCGCTGCAGTTGCAAAGAGTATGGGTGTAAAGGTTGTTGCACTTACAGGTAAAACTGGCGGAAAGCTCAAAACCTTGTCAGATATTTGTATATCTGTTCCCGAAAATGAAACTTATAAAATACAGGAATTGCACTTGCCTGTGTACCATTATATTTGTGCACAGGTTGAATCATATTTTTTTAATGGCTTTAATGATAAAAACTTAACGTAATCTTAACAAGTTATGGATATTATTAGATTGACATTATTACATAAAAATGTTACAATTAGATAAAATTTATTTTCGGAGGTAACTTGAAGATGAAAATACAAAAGTTTATTTCAACAGTTCTGGCCGGTACTCTTGCTGTGTCTACTCTCGGAGTTGCAGTAAATGCTACGGATATCTCTGACGCTACAACAGTTTCATATGAACAGCCTTTTGATGTTGGTACTTGCGGTTCTGAAACATTCCGTATTCCTGCAATTATCACTCTTAATAACGGTTCAGTAATGGCAGCAGCCGATATGCGTTACGATCACGGTCTCGATTCTCCCAATAATATTGACATGGTTGTGGCTGTTTCAGAAAATGGCTATACCGATTGGGAATATACTGTTGTAAATCATTTTGATGATTATGCTGACGGTGTAACCGGCTCAGACAGTGCATCTTTTATTGATTCCGCTATCGTTCAGTCAAAAGAAACAGACAGAATCTTTTTTGTTTCTGATATGTGTCCGTCGGGCGGCGGCTATAATCAGGCACAGAAAGGTACAGGTTTTGTTGAAATTAATGGAAAAAAATACCTTCTTCTTACAACAGGTAACAATTCAGACTCTCTTAGCACGTTTAAATATTATGTAGGTGAGTTTACCGACGGATTTGCTCCCGTTTGTAATCTCAGTGACAATTCTACTACCGAATATACTGTTGATGAAGAATATAATCTTTATAAAAACGGTGTTGCTCTGACAATGGCTCAGAAGGGCTCTGAAAATGTAACGGTAAATCAGAATGTTTTTTATAACGATTCGGAAATGTCCTGTTATCTTACAACATATCTTGCGATGCGATATTCAGATGATAATGGTGAGACATGGAGCAGTATCAAGCTTATTGCTGCCGATGTAAAAAGTGCTGATGAAAAATTCTTAGGTATTGGCCCCGGAAGAGGTTTTGTAACAGAATATAACGGTAATGAGCGTATTATTTTCTGTGTATACGATAACAACGGTTCTTTTGAAAACGTAAGCACAATTTATTCAGACGACAACGGTGAAACATGGCACCGAGGAGAAGAAACAACAGTTAAGCTCGCTCTCGGTAAAACAAGTGAAGCACAGATAGTTTCTCTCTCTGACGGCACACTTCGTATGTATGCAAGAAATGCCGGTGATTATGTTGCATATGCAGACAGTACGGACGGCGGTGTTTCATGGTCAAAATTCAAGGCTGACCTTAACCTTACTGCAAGAGGAAACTGCATGGTATCATTTATCAATATTGATAAAAAGATTAATGGTAAAGATGTTATTCTCGGTTCTTTTGCATCAAATCCCAATGATAGAGCAGACGGCGTAATTATGGTTGGTCTTGTTGGTTCAGATAATAATGTAGAATGGATTTCCACATATCATGTAAACGACGGTTTCTTTGCTTATTCTTGCCTTACACAGCTTGCTGACGGCAATATCGGTTATCTTTACGAAGACCAGGCATATCATATCAGCTACATGGTGCTTACTATTGATGACAACGGAACTCTCAGTGAAATTAATGGTAATAACATTGAATTTGCAGGTGAAAAGTCAATCTGGAATCAGATTCTTGATTTCCTTAAATCACTTCTCCTTAAATTCTATGTGATGTTTGATCTTATCTGATTTTTGAAGGGCGGCGAAATGTCGCCCTTTTACTGAAAGGTGATACTATGAAATATAAAATTTTTGCAAATCATGCTCATATTTATCCTAAATGCTTGCGTGAAAGCGGTAGTGTAGATGCTTTACTTAAACTTATGGATGAATGTGAAATAGAAAAGTGCGTTTGTTTTGCAACATTTGCAGATAAGCTTAAAGAAAACGGATTAACATATGATACAAACGAATTTCTTGCAAGAGAGATTGCACAACATGATAATCTTTACGGATTTGGTGTTATAGATTTTGATTATGACAATCTTGAGGAACAGGTTGACAAGATTGCATCCCTTGGCTTCTACGGTATTAAATTGCATCCTGCCTATCAGGAGTTTAATATAATGGGTGAAAAGGCTCAGCGAGTTTACGCCGCTGCACAAGATAAAAATTTGTTTCTTTCATTCCATACAGGTATTCATTGGCACAGACTTGCTGATTATTCAATGCTTTTATATGATGATTTAGCATATAATTTCCCAAATCTTCGTTTCAGTATGGAGCATCTCGGCGGTTATCATTTCTTTAAAGAGGGACTTGCCGTAATGGTTAACAATTCCCGAAATGATATAATTAATGCGTTTGCAGGCTGGACATCAATTGCTATGAATGATAATGGTCTTTATGATTTATGGAGTCATTCAGACGAAGAATTAAGAACTCTTGTTCATCAGACAGGCTCAGACTGCCATATTTTCGGTCTTGATTTTCCTTTTAAAAATGCCGCTTATACAAAAAAAGCAATTCAGCGTATAATTGACCTTGATATTCCGGAAGAAGCAAAAGAGGGCATATTAGGCAAAAATCTTGCAAGAGAATTAAAGATTACTCTGTAATGAATATAAAATAAAAGACCTTCCAATTATATATATGGAGGTCTTTTTTATGTATAAATTTGTAAAGACAAGCGTATCTTATTGTTTACGTAAATTTATAGACAGATGTGCGTTAAGATTGTTTTTTGCACGAATGGTAAAATTCGTACTTTTGTTGTATATTCTGTCTGTGTATAATCTTTTTATTTATGACACTTCATTTGTTTCAAATCTTGAGGTTTTTAATAATAAGTATATCAGTGTTTTACTTTTTTCAGTCATTGTAGTGGCGGGATTAGCCATATTTTTATTTTCAAAATGGCTGGATATATCATGGAAACATTATACCGTCTCCAAAATTCAAAATTGCCGGGCTATTTCTGCAACTCTTAAATTTATTATAAAAACAATTATTGTTCAGTCTTTAGTTTTTGTCTCAAAAATTCTAATAACCTTTTCTTATTTAACTCCGGCCGCTGTTTTAGGATTGACAGTTTTCATTACATCACTAAACGGTATCAGCAAAATGATTACCGTAGTTTGCTCATGCGGATTTGTGCTCACTTTTATAACAGGGGGAATCACCGGTATGATACTTTGCAACAGACTGTCTTTAGCCGAATACTGTTTGTATACACAATCTGATATCCGAATTGTTGATGCATTGAAACAAAGTATATATCTCATGGATTCCAAATGCTATAAACTGTTTAAATACAAAATTTACAACATATTATTAAAAATTACAGGTCTGTTTATCCACCGTAACCGTGTTATTGCATATGCAAGAGAACATTTTTTCATTACAGACAGAACAACGGAGTATGCACGAAAAATGCACACTCCGAGAAAAACAGTTGTATTTTATTGCAAAGATATTACTGCATAGTTTCCTGTTTAACTTTGTGGTCAATAACATGCCTTGAATCAAGCTCTTTTCGGATATCATCAAGGGATATACCCATTTCAACCATAAGAACAAGAATATGATACGCCAAGTCTGAAATTTCGTAGATGGTTTCTTCTTTGGAATTTTTTGCGGCACCGATAATGACCTCAGTACACTCTTCGCCGACCTTTTTCATTATCTTGTCGATACCTTTGGTGAAAAGATATGTAGTGTAAGAACCCTCTTTCATTTCGGTTTTTCTGCCCTCAATCAGTTTATATAAGGCATCAATAGAAAAATCGTTTTGCTCGGCACTTTTGTAAATAAGATTAAAGAAGCAGGTGTTATTACCTGTGTGACATGCAGGACCATCTTTTATAACTTTTACAACAAGTGCGTCATAATCACAGTCTGCTTTGATTGATACAATATGCTGTCTGTGTCCGCTTGTTTCACCTTTACGCCATAATTCCTGTCTTGAACGAGAGAAGAAACAGGTCATCTTTTCTTTAAGAGAAATTTTAAGGCTTTCTTCGTTCATGTAGGCAACAGTAAGCACCTCACCTGTATAAAAATCCTGAACAACAGCAGGAATCAAGCCTTTATCATCAAATTTAAGTTTGGAAATTATCTCAGTATTCATAGTAACTCCTCAGATTCGCATTTCGATATTATTTGCAATTAAATATTTCTTTAAATCCTTAATTGCAACTTCACCAAAGTGAAAAATTGACGCCGCAAGCCCCGCATCAACACCGGGGACAGTTTCAAATAATGTTTTAAAATGATTCATGTTGCCCGCACCGCCGGATGCAATTACAGGAACAGAAACAACATTACAGATTGCCTGTAACATTTCTATATCAAAGCCGTTTTTTACGCCGTCAGTATTAATTGAATTAACAACTATTTCTCCTGCACCGTTTGCGGTGCATTTTTTTGCCCATTCAACAGCATCAAGACCGGTATTCTCTCTGCCGCCTTTTGCAAAAATCATAAATCTGCCGTCAACTCTTTTTACATCCATTGACAAAACAACACATTGGTCGCCGTATTTTAGTGCTGCATCTTTCACCAAGGACGGATTGCGGATAGCACCTGAATTAACGCTTACTTTATCTGCACCGCTTTTGAGAACTCTGTCAAAGTCATCAACAGTATTAATGTTACCGCCAACAGTAAGCGGAATAAAAATCTGGCTTGCAACATCTTTTAATACATCCGAAAAAAGACTTCTGCCCTCATAACTTGCAGTTATATCATAAAACACAAGTTCGTCTGCTCCGCTGTCATTATAATGTTTTGCAAGCACAACAGGGTCTTGAACATCTTGTATACCTTCAAAATTAACACCTTTAACAACTCTGCCGTTTTTTATATCAAGACAGGGAATAATTCTTTTTGTAATCATAATTCGTCACCTGCGTATGCCAGCACTTCGCTAAGGTCTATTCTTCCTTCATAAATAGCTTTGCCGATTATTGCACCGTAACAGTCGAAAGTGCAAAGAGCTTTTATGTCATCCATAGATGAAATGCCTCCTGAAGCAATCACATTAAGGTTTTCTATTTTTCTTAACTGTCTGTACGCTTCAACATTAGTTCCTGACAGCTTGCCATCTTTCGATATATCAGTATAAATTACGGTTGATACGCCGTTATCACGTAGCTTTTCACAAAATTCAAAGGAATCAACATTTGTTACGTCAATCCATCCGTTAACAGCAACCAACGAATTTTTCGCATCAACACCAACTGCTATATGTTCACCGTATTTTTGCACCATTTCACATAAAAACGGAAAATTATTAATTGCTGCTGTTCCTAAAATTAATCTTTCAATACCTGCATCAATATATCTCTTAATTTTTTCCTCACTACGGATTCCGCCTCCCGTTTCAATAAAAAGAGACGTGTTTTTTGCAATTTCACATATTATGTTAAAATTTTCATCTCCGCCGTCTTTTGCCGCACCAAGGTCTACTACATGAAGATGTTTTGCACCCATGTCTTCAAACATTTTTGCAGTTTCAACAGGTGAGTCACCATATGTTTGCATCTGACCGTAGTCACCCTGTGTAAGACGGACAACTTTTCCGCCTCGTAAATCTATTGCCGGAAATATCTTCATGACTTCACCTCGCAAAACGCTTTTAACATTTTAAGACCGACTTCACCGCTTTTTTCGGGATGAAACTGAGCACCGAACACATTACCGTTGTGCACAAGTCCGGGTACGTTCACAAAATATTCGGAATATGCCGCAACAGAGTCATCGCAATTCTTACCGTAAAAAGAGTGAACATAATACACATAATCACCCTCATTAGCGTATTTAAGCATGGGATTTGACGCATCTTTTATAATAAGTCTGTTCCATCCTATGTGGGGAACTTTCATATTTTCAGGAATATCTTTGTTAAGCGGGCAAATATCACCTTTTATATATCCCAAGCCGTCATGCTCACCGTACTCATAGCTTTTTTCAAAAAGCATCTGCATACCAAGGCAAATACCCAATAAAGGTTTTCCGTTTTTTACTTCTTCATCAATGACGG
>CAZBVV010000009.1:0-39520 GCA_964495345.1 uncultured Eubacteriales bacterium | reverse complement strand
TATCACAGAACTTTATGATGAAACAGATTTTATAACAAGAGAAAATATAGAGTTTATTAAAGAAAAAACAGGCACACAAAACTTGCCTGTTTGGGAACTTATTAATGATAACTTTGATGTTATAGTTTCAAAAATCAGGAGTTTGCCAAGAGTTTTGACTTATAACGATTTTTATTACACAAATCTCATTGTAGCCAAGGATAAAACATCTTCATTTATGTTTGACTACAATTTGCTTGGTAAGGGATATGTGTATTCAGATATCCGAAATGTGTGTTCTTCTCTCGGTGAAGATGCTAAAAAGGCTTTTCTTGAAACCTACGGAGAGTTTGACAAAAGTGAAATTATAGTTGATGATGTCGCATCAGTATTGATTACACTTTATCACGCTTGTCAAAGAAAAACTTTCCCCTCTTGGGCGAACTCTACACTAAATGAACTTAAAACAGATTATGGGAATAAGGTACAAACATTAATTAACAGTTGAATTCAGGGGTAGCTAAATGAATTTAGAAGAATTTATCAAACAGCGGGATATAAAAGTCAGAAATGATGAACATTTGAGGGTTATCAAGTGTTTTTATCCTTATCTTCGCAGTGTTTCCGGTGATGAACGGTTGTTACCGTCAATTCTTGAAAACATCCTTGGTATTGACTTATCCGATGTTTCAGTTATTACTGCCTGCTTTAACGGCGTAAATGATGATTACACTCCGCCCTACGATAACGTTGACCTTTATATTAAATTAAGTAACGATATAAAGGTGTTTATCTACGGCAGGAAACCAAATGTTTCAGCAGTATTAAAAGATAATGAATATGTAACGTTTTTGCTTGCAGACGAGATAACGGGTAATATCAGCAAAAAATGTAATCGACATATTTTAATTTTATAAACACCCCATCGAATTCAGAAAATATTTTTCGACAAAATATTACATATTTCGTTGACTTAAACTCCCCTGTCATATATAATAACAACGAGAGGGGGTATGTGTTTATGACTGATGAATATGAAATTTTTGATAATGAAGATATACCCGAATATGATATTGCCGATAACAAAAAGAAAAAAATACAATCCTGCAAAACCGTAATATCATGCGTTATTGCAGGATTTTTAACTGTTATGAGCGTTGCAAATTTCATATTATGTATAATGCTTTACAACAAGCTTGACGACCTTCAATTAGGTGCACAGTTTTATTTTCAAAACAGTACACAGACTAATCCCGCCTCACCGTCAAACATTATCGTTGAACAGGCAACAGAGTATAACATTGAAAACGAAGAAATAACTACCGTTTTGAATATTGAAACCGTAACACAGCAGCCACATTCATCAACTGCATCAAGCTCATCAAATTCGACCGTTTCGTCAACTGCCGTTGAAACAACAGGCGCAACAACATCAGAAACAGCTCAAACACAGAATTCTCTTGTAAATATCAATACCGCAACAGCAGAAGAGCTTACCGCACTCAGCGGAATAGGTCCCACAAAAGCACAGGCTATTGTAGATTACAGAAAAGAAAACGGAAAATTTTTGTCCGTTGAAGATATTACCGATGTAAGCGGTATAGGCGAAAAAACATTTGAAAAAATTAGAGATTACATTACTGTTGAATAACATTTTACGCAGTCAGTATAATTATTGACTATGCATCCTTATACATTCTGTCATGCAGTTCCTTATTAATCCACGTATTAATAATTTGTGGATTTTCAAAAACGGAATTGCATTTTTTAATAAAGGGAACGATATCACCGAAGTCCAACGCCCTGTGGTCAAATGCAATACAAATGGGCAAAATCTTCCTGAAATCGGCATTTTTTATGCCGCAACTGTCGGTTGCACACACAACTTTATCCTGAATTGAACCAAGACCGAATGCCGCAACCTGCGGTGGAATGACCTCAAGAAGCGATACGCTGCCTGTAAGACTCTTATCAAGAGAGCCCAAATTTGACACAGTTACAGTACCTTGTTCAATATCGTGCCCTGTAAGTCTGTCGTTTTCGCTGATTGAATAATATCTTCTTCTGTCCTCACCCGTAAGAAGCTCTATTTTATCTTTGCCTGTTTTTGAACCTATAAGTCTGCCGAGAGCTTTAAAGATTCTGCCTTTTTTGAGTTCGTTGATTGTGTTTGCAAATGATACCTCATACATGGCTTCGTCAAGAATCGTATTCTCCGCTTTTCTTCTTATATCTGCAAACTTTTCCCCTATATCATCAAGATTCATCCATTCAAAGCCTTTTACGTTAATTGTCATCATTTCACCTGTGGGCATTATCATGGGCACGGAAATATTGATTTGTTCAAAAGTGTCCGTTCTGCCTCTTACAAGTTTATGATTGTAATTAATATGAGCATTCATCTGAGGTGAAGCTTTAAGTCCCTCGGCAATAACCTTGAGCATAAGTGTATTGACTGTAATTCTTTTATCTAAGCTTCTTGATGCATTGATTTTTTTAAGCTCTGTAATAAGGTCTGTTACATCAGCTTCATAGTTGTATGCAACATGGGGAATCGTCTGCCAGCTTTCTGTAGTCATATTGGCGACAATCTTTCTCTGAAGTCCGAAATTTTCTGTGTTAGTAATATTAAGCATTGTTTGTTCCTCACATTCATTTTTAGTTTGGGTGTTCATCACCCTTGATTGCATTCTATGTGATTCGGTGAGGAAAAACTACATACTTTCGGTTGCGACAACCGATATTTGCTAAAAAAATACCGTCGCAACTTTAAGTTTCCGTCAAAACTATTGAAAAACACCACAGGTGTAGTGTATAATGTGTAAAAAGGATGTGATATTTATGAGTATTCAGTTAGGTTTAAATCTTGCTGATTTGAGAAAGCGACACGGTTATTCGCAGGAGGCACTTGCCGAAAAATTAGGCATCAGCCGACAGGCTGTTTCAAAATGGGAAAGAGGCGACTCCACGCCCGATACGGATACTCTGATTTTACTTGCAGAGCTTTACAACGTCAGTCTTGATGAACTTATAGGCAAAGAAAAACAAGCTGATACTACTAAAAATACAAGCAAAAAAAAGGAAAAAAGTCCTGCAGATAACACGGCAATTTACCCCGGACTTTCAAATAAATTATTAAAATTTCTTTTTCCTTTTATAATACTGATTGTTACGGTATTTATTCTTTTGGGATTTGCATTCAATCTGTGGCATCCAATGTGGTTACTGTTTTTGCTTATACCCGCATACATTCATTTTGCAATAGGTGCAAGAGCAAAAACAAAAAAAGGCTTGCTTATGGCATTACCCGTATTTGAAGCCGCACTCATGTTATTCCTTATCCTCGGCTTTGCGGTAAGTGCATGGAAATACGCATGGATTCTTTTTATTCTTGCCGTATGCTATTATTGGGTTGTAGGAATGTATGTAAAGAAAAAATAATTCGGGAGAAATGTTATGGACTATATAATTAAAAGAATAGATTACTGCGACTTAACACATGAATCATTCAGATGCAAAGAACCCACTCTGTATGAAATAATGTGGGACGAAGTAAAATTTGAAATTCTTATAAATTATCGTCCTGACAGTATTTACTCTACCGTATTCGGGACAGGTGCAATCAATAATGAAAAAAGATCTATTCTTCCCATATTTAGCAGAGCTACATGGATGGGTGAATTTTCTTTTACCGGCATATGGTACTTTGATCCAACAGTATATATAGATGAAACTATCAATTTAGCTTGGTATTACGGCACAAACAAGCGTTGGTTTTTAAAAGATATTTCTCATCTGCTTACACTAATTTTAAATAACATCGGAATAAATATATCAAACACACTTTTTTGCGGTTCAAGCGGAGGCGGTTTTTCTTCAATAATGCTTGCTACCATGCTCCGAGGCAAAGCCACAGTATTCAATCCTCAATTTAATGCAAAAGTATTTGAAGCCGAAAATCATACCACCGATACGATTATTTACAGAGCTGATAAAATATTAGATATGGGTGAAGAATTAATAGATGAACGGCTGAATGTTGCGAATTTTATTATAAAGGAAAACTACGTTCCGTTACTTCATGTTTTCATAAATACTCAATCGGCAAATGATGTACTTACACAACTACCTGAACTGTTAAACGCTTTTCATTACAGTAAAACGGATTGTACCAACCGTTTAAAAATTGATTTTTACAGTGCAGACAGAGGGCACAACGGAATGCCCGAAAAACAGGACTGCATACAGCATATTGAAAATGATGTACGAACTCAATTACCGTTAAACGTACATCTTGAAAGCAATTTGAAAAACGGACTTATCAAAATGAATGTATCAACATTTCCCGAATATCCCGATACAGAATATGAGTATCACCTATTTTCCGACTATCCGGTCCGAATGCACAGAAAACTTGATTTTTCTGCAAATAATTCACATGCGTTTAAGCTTATGGAAAGTGGCAACTATACTGTATCTGCTGTTGTGCGACATAAAAACCCAATGACAAATATTTACTCCTATTACAAAGCAAGTGCTGATTATGAGTTTACAACACCATATACCGTTAAACTGAACACAGAGTTGTTACAAAATAAATTATATATATTTATTGATGCAAAAACACCTTACAGTCAGTTACAGTATGCCTGCTACTTATATTCAGATAAAAATTCTCTGCCTATTATAAAATTAAGGTATCAGGAAAAACCGTTTTTTGAATTTGAGCTTAACGAACAAGGAACATACTATGCCAAAGTATACATAAAAGCAAACGAGGAGTTTACTTTATCAAAGTTTACACCCAAAATTGATTATTACGCACAACGCTGACGAAACATCAAAAAAACAAACGAAAAAGGAACATAACAGTGATGCAAACAAAATAAAGTATGAAAAAAGCGACGCACCAATATATTCGGAGTTTTCAAAAAATTTGCTTAAATTTCTGTTTTCTTTCATCATACTGGCAGTTGCAATATACATTCTTCTTGGTTTTGCATTAACTTGTGGCATCCCATGTGGTTGCTGTTTTTACTCATTCCCGCATACATTCACTTTGCAATAGGAGCAAGAGCAAAAACAAAAAAAGGCTTGCTTATGGCATTACCCGTATTTGAAGCCGCACTCATGTTATTCCTTATCCTCGGCTTTGCGGTAAGTGCATGGAAATACGCATGGATTCTTTTTATTCTTGCCGTATGCTATTATTGGGTTGTAGGAATGTATGTGAAGAAGCAATAATTCAGCAACTCCGGCACGGAATGCCCAATGGGCATTCCCTACGACATCAAATTAATTTATGATTAACAAATCTCCCGAAGAATGAACTTCGGGAGAAAATTTTATTTAGATAGATTTGATAAGTGCGGGGAGGAGTGTAATTGCCTTGGGGATGCCTGCAAGAATCTTGCAAAGACCCTTACCGCTTGATTCGCCGTTGTTGAGAATCATAAGCAATCCTTCTGCCATTTTGGGAGAGAACACACCCATACTCATAGACATAAAGTTACGAATGGGAATCTGTGTTGCCATAGCGGAGATCATTTTGCCGTCACCGTTTTCTGCGGAGCCCATTTTAGACATTATCCACTCAATAAGTCTGCAAATTCTGCCGCCCCACTTGGTGTGTCTTGCATCGTTAAGACAGCAATAAATATCAACTCTCTTTGATGTATCAAACTCGGCTGAGGGAAGCTCGCTGCCGTAAACTGCCGCAAACTGCTCGTTCATGCCCTTGATATCTGCCGTGTAATATGCAGGTGCAGACTGTCTGTAATCGGGAATCTTTGCATCAACGGTTGATTCAACAGTAACCGTTGCAGAGAGCTTAATATCACGGCTTGATGCAGCAACGAGAATATCAAACTCGCCTATTTCAACCATCCAGTCATTGATTTCCACATTAAAGAATGCAAATGCACGCTTATCAAGTACAATTTCAACATCCTTTTCTTCACCTGCCGCAAGGAATACCTTTTTAAAGCCTTTAAGCTCCTTAACAGGACGGAAAATTGTTGATTCTTTATCAGCAACATAAACCTGTGCAACCTCTGCACCGTCAACATCGCCTGTATTTTTAACCTTGAATGAAACTGTGAGTGTATCTGTATCTTTGATTGAAGATGCTGAAACCTTTAAATCGCTGTATTCAAATGTTGTGTAAGAAAGACCGTAACCGAAGGGGAAAAGAACGTCTTTCTTTGCTGTGTCATAATAACGGTATCCGATATACACGGACTCTCTGTGTTCACTTGTAACAGGACCTGCGGGATAATTGCCGTATGTGGGATTCTCCTCGTATGAAAGAGGATATGTTTCGCTTGTTTTACCTGAGGGAACAACAAAACCTGTAAGAATCTTTGCAACTGCACTACCGCCTGCCTGACCGCCGAGACCTGCATTAAGAAGACCTTTAACTTCATTTATCCAAGGCATACGGATAACTGAACCGCCTGCAAGAACAACTGCTGTGTTGGGATTTGCCTTTGCAACCTCTGAAATAAGGTGATTATGACACTTAGGCATTTCAATGTTCAATCTGTCGTAGCCCTCGCCCTCAAATTCGTCTGTAAGACCTGCGAAAACAAGAACAACATCAGCATTCTTTGCCGCCGCAACAGCTTCACTTACAAGAGCTTCATCAATAACATCCTTGCTCTTATCATAACCTCTTGCATAAACTACATCTGCACCCAGCTTTTTAAGTTCATCAAGTGCATTGTCGAGCATTGTGGGGTTGATAACGGAAGAACCTGCACCCTGGAATCGGGGCGATGCGGCAAGCTCACCGACAACTGCAATCTTCTGACCCTTTTTAACAGGAAGAATTGCATCGTCGTTTTTAAGAAGAACCATTGAACCCTCAGCAACCTTGCGAGCGATTGCGTGATGAGCCTCTTTATCGTATGTATGCTTGTCGCTAAGAACTTTTTTAGCTTTCATAATAAGAGTAACGACTTTGTCAACTCTCTTGTCAAGAATAGCCTCGTCAAGTTCGCCGTTCTTTACGGCTTCAATAATTTTAGCTGTATTTATGCCGCCGGATGAGGGCATTTCAAGGTCTGTACCGTACATAAGTCCGGGAATACGGTCAACTGATGAACCCCAGTCTGTTAAGATAAGGTTTTCATAGCCCCACTCTTTGCGAAGAATCTGCTCCTGGAGATGCTCATTCTGCGAAGCATATACACCGTTGATACGGTTATAGGAGTTCATAATTGTCCAGGGCTGGGATTCCTTTACACAGATTTCAAATGCGGTAAGATAAAGCTCACGCATAGCACGCTCGTCAACAACCTCATTGATAACCATACGGAATGCTTCCTGTGAGTTACAGGCAAAGTGTTTAAGTGATGTACCTATTCCCTTTGACTGTACGCCGTTTACAAAACCTGCGGAGCATTTACCTGCAAGGTAAGGGTCTTCTGAAAAATACTCAAAGTTTCTGCCGCAGGTGGGAGCACGTTTAATGTTTGTGCCCGGACCTAAAAGTACGGAAACCTGTTCTTTAAGACATTCTTCTGCAATAGCCTCACCCTCCATTCTGAGAAGTTCGGGATCCCAAGAACATGAAGATGTTGCCGCAGGCGGGAAACAGGTGGTAGGTACGGAATTGCCAAGACCTACGCCGTCCGATGCCTTTTTATCGGGATTTTTTTTACGCAGTCCGTGAGGGCCGTCTGTAACGATAATCTGGGGTAAACCCAACTCCTCGCAATACTGCAACTGCCAATAGTTGTAGCCTGAAACAAAAGCCGCCTTTTGCTCCAATGACATTTTGCCAACGATTTCGGGATGTTTCATAGAGTTTTATCTCCTCTCAATATACTTATCTTTTTTATTATAAGTCATTATAATCAATCTTGCAATCCTTAAAATAAAATTTTTTGTCTTTTTCGCAGACTTTTCGCAAAATTTTACAGGGATTGCCCACAGCAACCACATCTGACGGTATATTTTTAGTAACAACACTTCCTGCACCGATTACAACATTATCACCGATTGTAACACCGGGAACGATAACTGCACCTGCACCTATCCAGCAGTTTTTACCGATGTGAACGGGCATATTGTACTGATAACCCTTCTGACGAAGCTCCGGAAGAATAGGATGACCTGCCGTTGCAACGGTAACATTAGGCCCGAACATGGTATAATCCCCAACATAGATATGAGTATCGTCAACAAGTGTAAGATTGAAATTTGCGTAAACATTTTTACCAAAGTGAACATGATGTCCGCCCCAATTAGCATGAAAAGGCGGTTCGATGTAACAATTCTCACCGATTTCGGCAAACATCTTTTTCAAAAGAGCCGTTCTTTTCCTCGATTCAGACGGTCTTGTTGCATTAAAATCATAAAGCAATTCAAGACATTGAGTTTGCTCTGCCATAATAACTTCATCACTTGGATAATACAGCTTGCCGTTGTGCATTTTTTCTTTATTTGTCACGGTACACTCCCCTTTGCTTTATTTCATTATAATAATAACACATATTTTTATTCAATAATATCAAAAATTTTGAACTTTTGCAAAATGACCGTATTTTTAAATTTTCATTCAATATCGATACTTTTACCTATATTTTTTGATTCTTTTCATTGTAAATCTAATCCGATTTATAGTATACTACAACTACCAACCAAACCAATTCTCGTTTGGAGGATTTACAGAGAGGAGTTGATGCGAATGAAAGAAATCAAGAATGTAACAAAACGATTTTTTTGTGGTTTTCAAATTAAAACCGTGAGTAGCTGTGCTGATATTTCAGCAAGCAAAAATCTGAGATATCCCATATTCAAAGGGCCGTCTTAGGTTATGACTTTAATTATATTTACAATGGGATATTTCCCTACATTTACAATCAAACGGTATTCGACCTCTCGTCGACTATTCAAAACTTAAATAATAATCAATACATAAATAAACACAAAAATACGATATATCAGAAAGGTGATTAAAATATGTCATTCGTTTCAAAATTTCTCAGACCAATTATTTCAGAGCAGAAAAAAACACAGGAAACACCTGCTGTAACAACCACAACCGTTAAAGCTCCTGTTGTTGAGACACCCGTTGTTGAAGCTGCTGTTGTTGAAGCTACTGTTGAAGAGACACCTGTTGTTGAGTCTACTGTTGAAGAGACACCCGTTGTCGAAGCTACTGTTGAAGAAACACCCGTTGTTGACGCTGCTGTTGAAGAAGCTCCCGTTGTTGAAGCTCCTGTTGTTGAGACACCCGTTGTTGAAGCTGCTGTTGAGGAAGCACCCATTGAAGAAAATACTGTTGAAGAAGCTCCCGTTGTTGAAGCTGCTGTTGAAGAAACTCCGGTTGTAGAAGCTACTGTTGAGGAAGCACCCATTGAAGAAAATACTGTTGAAGAAACTCCGGTTGTAGAATCTACTGTTGAGGAATCACCCATTGAAGAAAATACTGTTGAAGAAACTCCGGTTGTAGAATCTACTGTTGAGGAAGCACCCATTGAAGAAAATACTGTTGAAGAAACTCCCGTTGTTGAAGCCGCTGTTGAAGAAACACCTGTTGAAAACTCACCAACTATCCGTTCTCTCTTTGAGAAAAAGAATATTACCATTGAATCATCCACAAAAAAACCGGTTGTTAATTCAATTTTCGCACTTTCAAACATCATAGCAAATTCCTATGCACAGTCAAAGCCTCTTATTCACTGTATCCGTGATTGCATCACAAAAAAGAACTTCTCATTCACATTCTGCGTAAAATCTTTCCCCCTTGCACAGCAACAGAAGATGGAAGAGCTTGCATTTGTACTTGAAAAGCACGGTATTCTTTCAGGTGTTTACGTAACTAAGAAAACATTTATCATCGGCGGCAAAATAAGCACTGCACCCAATGTAATCAATTTTATCACAGGCGATTTCCTTGAGATTTTCACAAGAGGTGTTATTACTAACGTCTTAAAGACATCCGCTGAGATGTACAACTGTGATTACGAGTTACTTACCAATGTAAATATTGAAACCATTACAGGTGAAAAACATGAACTTGACGCTGTTATACGACTTGGCGAAAATTTATTTATCATCGAGGCAAAAAGCGGAAAATTCGATCCTGACCATTACAGAAAAGTGGGACTTGCATTAGGATTTATCCCTGATAAGCTCCTGTTACTTGCCGCAGACAAAGCAACCGATCTTTGTGCATCTATTGCATATTTCTATGAATACTACACCGCAAACGTTGAAACCTTCAAATCAACTCTTATTGCGATGATTAACCACAATATGTCAAATAACTAAGGAGGGCGGATATATGGTTATATCACCTAAAATCAACGACTGCTATATTGCATCTGATTACGACAGAAGCAGATTTGATATAAATGCTGAGACCGTACCGGTAAATCCTGCATTCAAATTAAGAACAGGCGAAACACACTGCTTTGAAAAGAATGAAGACTGCACATTTAACGACGTTGACAAAGCAATTCTTTCGCAAATCGCAATATTCAGCACGGGATTTTGTACAGCCAGAACTTTAAAAGAGCGTTTAATAATGCAAGGACATACATTCAGTGAAAAGAGTGTTGAAAATTCATTAAAACGTTTATTTAAGCATGGATTGATTAACATAAGCAGAGCAGTTAACGATGACAATACGCAAGTGCTGAATACACAGTTTTACTCGTTTACACCTTTTGGCTCAGAGTTTACAAAATTCCTCGGTGCAAAACATTCTTATAACGCACATTCTATCATCGATGCTCCCATTGAAGATGTTAAGAAGTTTGCTCAGGGTGCTCAGTTACTCACAAACTTTCAGAAAAATCTGCCCGTCACAAGTTTTGCATACAGACCCGTAAGAGTTTCCAACCCCAAACTCGGCGGAATTATCAGACCTACATTTACTGTAAAAGTCTGGGGCGAAATTCTTTACATTGAAGTTATCAGAAGAAATTGCGGTTGGCTTGAACACATTACGGAAAAGCTCAAAAGATATGAAACTACACTCAAAGACCCTCAGGTAACCGTCATTCTCTGTTGCGAGGACGAAGAGATGAGCAAGGAAACTGCAAAGCATCTTGCTGATTTTGAATACCAAATGGATATAATTTTCACCCATGATGTGGCATCATTCGGTCCCAATTTCAAACATTCCCTTTACGCATATGATCCCGATTTCAATAAAGTCACTTTTGAGATTGTTGACCCGGAAACATTTATGCAAGGATAATCAAAAAAAACTGTAATCCCCCGTTTACACGGGGGATTGAATTATACAGTATCAAGATTTTGAATGTTCCCATTCCTTATAATCCTTAACCTCGTCATACATCATTTTATAGCTTTCGTGGCGTGATGCAGGAATTTCACCGCTTGCTGCTGCGGCACATACAGAGCATCCTTTTTCACCTATATGAGCACAGGATACAAACTTACACTTACCGATATGCTGTTCAAATTCAGGAAAACAAAATTGCAGATTTTCCTTTAGAATTATCTCAATATTTTCAAAATCAAGTGCCGAAAAACCGGGAGTATCGGCAATATATCCGCCACAAAGCTCATAAAGCTCAACAGTTCTTGTGGTGTGTCTGCCTCTGCCTAACTTGTTGCTGATGTGTGCTGTTGCAAGCTCCAATTCGGGAGCGATACAGTTAAGCATTGATGACTTCCCCACACCCGTATTTCCTGTAAGCACACATATTGAGCCGTTAATAGCTGACATTATCTGCTCCCTACCCTCACCTGTAACGGCAGAAAAAGCAAAACTCTCTATCCCGACACGATTATAAATATCCACGTAATCCTTTGCAGGGGCAAGGTCTGATTTTGAAAAAGCAACAACTGGAGTAATGCCCTTATCAACAGCCATAGCGGTGAGTTTGTCAATGATAAACAAATTGGGAGCAGGCTCAGTAACCGAAGAAATGATAATCAGCTTGTCAAGATTTGCAACAGGCGGTCTGACAAGATAATTTTTTCTTTCGCAGATTTCGGCTACCGTGCCCTGTTCACCGTCATGTTCAATAACAACTCTGTCACCCACAAGAGGTGAAACTTTCTGTTTGCGGAACACTCCCCTTGCACGGCAGTCTATTATTTTTCCGTCCTCACAGCGGACGTAATAAAAGCCCGCTGTTGATTTTATAATTAATCCTATTTCGCTGTGCATATTATTCAGCCTCTGAACCTGTGCTTACATAAACTCTTATCAATGCGTCTTTTACCTCATCGGAACTGAACACCGTTTTATCGGCAGCAACTGCAACTACCTGACCTGCGGGAACGGAATCGGAGCTTCTTTCAAGCTTTTCAATATTACTGAAACCGTTATTTATAAGCAACACATAATAGTCCTCGTAAGTTTTGCCTGTATAAGCAGGGATTGAATACTGAGGCTCTGCTGTAGTGGTTTCGGGTGCGACAGTAGTTGTGGTTTCGGGTGCGGCTGTTGTGGTTTCAGCCTCATACACATATTGATTTACAGTTTTATCCGTAACCTCAGGCGTTGACTGAGTAAAGTCAACCTTACCTGTACAGATAAGCTGATCGCCTATATAAATCTTGAAATCCGTATCTTTTGAACCGCCGATTTCAACAGTATGTGTAGAACCGTCAAGCTTAACATTGTTATAGGTTTTATAAAGTGTTTCGCCAACGTAAACATATACGGATTCGTAAACAGTGCCGTAATCTGCAAGTGCAGGAAGTGTAAGGGTGACGTCCGTAACTTTTTCGTTTGAAACACCCACAACAATGGTAATTTCCGTAAGACTTGCTATAACGGTAGTATCTGCCGCAACGGACTGACTGATAACAATTCCTTCTTTGTCTGCATCAGTCTCTTTATATTCATGGCGAACCTTGAAGCCCAGAGCCACAAGCTCACTCTTTGCATCTTCAAACTTCGTGCCTACAACGTCGGGAACGGCAACCTTATCTGAATCGTCAACCGCATAGTAAACGGTGATTTTTGAGCCGTAAGCAACACTCTGACCTGCGGGCGGATCTGTGCTGAGAACGGTACTTGCATCAACAGTATTGTCAACAACACCTTCGGTTACAACGGTAAAGCCCATTTTCTGCAATTTACTCTTTGCCTGCTGAAGCTTTATACCTTCTTCAAGTTCGGGAACCGTCATGGACTCACTTGTATATGCAATATTCAGCTTGATAACAAATGAAGACGTGCTTGAAATCTGCATTTTTGTGCCTGATTCAATACTCTGATAGAAAACGTAGCCCTCGTCATACTCTGTGGTATAAACAAGATTTTCTTCTATCAGACTCTGGTCAAAGAAATATTTGTATTCGCTGTCCTCACGGATATCTTCAATATATTTTCCCACAAATTCGGGAACTGTGATTTCTTCGGTATTGGTAAACAAATAGCTTGCAATACCAACCACAACAACCATAAACACAAATATAATGCCTACAAGAATGGGTAACGTGTAATCCTTGTTTGCAATCTTTTCAAGCTCGGCGTCAAGCTCCTCGTATTCCTGTGTTATAACCGTGCGTTCAACATACTCTTCCTCGGGCATTTCATCTGCCATATCGGTAACAAGTTTGCCCGATGCGTATTCGTTTGAACGGGTACGGACATATTTTGTGGGCTGTGTGTCAACAAAATAGCTGTAATTGAACTTTGTGTTGGGATTTCTTCTGAATTCGTCAAGGTCAAGAAGCATCTCAGAGGCAGACTGATATCTGTCCCTTGGATTTTTTTGCATGGCACGCATTGTTATCTGCTCCATACCCACGGGAATTGCAGGATTGAGTTTGCGTGGCATAACTGCTTCGTTATTAAGCTGCATAATTGCAACGGAAACGGCATTTTCTGCCTGGAACGGAAGCTGTCCCGTAAGCATTTCGTAAAGAACAACACCCATGGAGTAAATATCTGTTTTATTGTCTACAATTTCGCCTCTTGCCTGTTCGGGACTGATATAATGAACAGAGCCGATTGCACCGTCGGATAAAGTTCTGGTTTCACTTTTATCATTCATTCTTGCGATGCCGAAGTCAGCAACTTTTATTGTTTTTCTGTCTTTAAGAAGCATAATATTCTGAGGTTTTATGTCCCTGTGAATAACTCCTCTTTCATGGGCATGATAAAGAGCTTTAAGAATCTGTGCCGTAAAAATCACGGATTCACGCCAATCAAGTTTGCCCTTTGACTGAATATACTGTTTAAGATTTATACCCTCAATATATTCCATTACGATATACAACAGCTTTTCACCGAAGTTCACATCATAAACCTTAACAATATTCGGATGTGACATAAGGGAAATCGCCCTTGATTCATTTTTGAATCTTTTGCGGAAATCGTCATTTGCCACATATTCATCTTTAAGTATTTTAACCGCTACTGTTTTATTATCAACTTTATCGTGAGCTTTATAAACGACTGCCATACCGCCCACGCCGATTACTTCATCAAGTACATATCTGCCGCTAAGTGTTTTGCCTGTATAATTTTCCAAAGCTCTCACTCCTTAATCATATATAACTACTGCCGTAATATTATCTGCGCCTCCGTTGGCGTTTGCACGGTCAATAAGTGCATTTGCACAAGTATCTGCATTATGTTCGTTTATAAGCTGAACAAGCACATCATTTTCAACATGGTTTGTAAGTCCGTCAGTGCAAAGAAGAATTTTATCCTCCTGCATCAGCGTAAGGTCAAAAAAGTCCACGTTAACGTCTTCACCTATGCCCAACGCTCTCGTTATTATATTTTTTCTGGGATGATTTGCCGCATCCTCCTGTGAAATAAGCCCTGCATCAACCATTTCCTGAACAAGTGAATGGTCTTTTGAAACCTGTGTTATATCATCACCCGTTATGTGATAGCATCTGCTGTCACCTATGTTTGCAATTACGCATAATTCATCCGATATAACTGCCGCTACAGTCGTTGTGCCCATTCCCTCAAGGGATGTGTTTTTTTCAGCTTCATCTAAAATGTCAAGATTTGCAAGAACAACTGCGGCTTCAATCATATTTTTAACAGAGGCACGGCTCATGTTCTCCCTGTAATTTTTTTTGATTTCAGCGGTAATTCGTTTTACTGCCGTATCACTTGCTATATTACCGCCTGCATGACCGCCCATACCGTCACAAACAACAGCAAACACAACACCGTCTGCAAGCTCGCCTACGGCGTATGAATCCTGATTTGACATTCGGAGCATACCCACATGGGTATTAGCAGAAATTTGCATAAGGACACCCCATTCTTCAAATGAATAGTGAATAGTGAATAATGAATAATTGCGGAAAAGGCTTCGCCTTTTAAACCGTTTTAATCACATTTATTCTGATTTCTTCTTAACTGACCGCATGAGGCGTTTATATCTGAGCCCAGCTCACGCCTTACGGTTACGGTGTATCCGCTTTTTTCAAGAACGGATGAAAATGCGTAAATACGCTCTTTACTGCTTCGCACACAGCCTGTTTCCTTAACTTCGTTAACGGGTATAAGATTTATATGACAAAGTATGCCTTTCAGCTTTTTTGCAAGAATTGCGGCACACTCATTTGAATCGTTAACACCGCTTACCATGGCGTATTCAAAAGAAATTCGTCTGTGAGTTTTGTCCGTATAATCCTTGCAAGCTTTTAAAAGAGAGTCAATATTCCACTTTTTGTTGACAGGCATCATGGACGTGCGTATTTCATCCGTAGGAGCGTGAAGTGAAATTGAAAGAGTGAGCTGTAAATTCTTTTCCATCAGCTCGTATATTTTAGGCACGATGCCGCAAGTGGAAAGGGATATATGACGCATGGACATATTCTGCCCTTTTTCATCGGTGATAAGTTCAAGAAATCTCATTACGTTCTCAAAATTATCAAGAGGCTCGCCCATTCCCATTAAAACCACATGAGAAATTTTAATGTTATTATCTTTTTGTGCGGAATAAATCTGTGCGAGTATCTCAGACGCATTAAGACTTCTTACAACACCCTCAAGAGTTGATGCACAGAATTTGCATCCCATACGGCAACCGACCTGTGTGGAAACGCAAATTGAATAGCCGTATTTATATTTCATCAAAACGGATTCTACAAATTCTCCGTCGTGAAGCCTGAAAAGATACTTTACAGTATCATCATACTCCGAAATTAACTTTTTTTCAATAGCCGCACCAAATATGACAAAATTGTCATTTAATTTTTGCCTTAAAGCCTTTGAAAGATTGGTCATTTCATCAAAAGACGAGACACATTCCGAATGAAGCCACAGATAAATCTGTTTTGCTCTGAATGAAGGCTCACCCATTATTTTAACAGCATCCGAAAGTTCGTCAAAGGACAATGAAAGTATGTCTTTTTTTCCCATATTTAATCAACCCTCTCGAATGATGCTATAAAGAATCCATCACATCCGTAAATATGCGGAAGAACCGTAAGAGTTTTTTCATCACGCAGACCTTGGAATTTTTCGTCAATATCCGTTAATATAAAGTTTTTGTTTCTTTCTAAAAATGCGTTGACAACATCAATATTTTCTTCCCTGAGAAGCGTACAGGTTGAATAAACAAGTCTGCCGCCTACTTTTAAAAATCGGGATGAATTTTCAAGAATTTTTAATCCCAATTCGGGCAAGGATGCAATCTCCTGCTCATCTTTATATTTAATTTCAGGCTTTTTGCCCGTAACACCGAAACCCGAACATGGCACATCGCAAAGTATTCTGTCTGCCATGGGCAACCCGGCATTTTCGTCTGCACCGTCACGAAGCACCGTTTCAATAATATCAATACCAAGCCTTTTGGCAGTATCATTAATAAGCTTTAATTTATGCTCGTAAATATCGCAGGAAATGAGTCTGCCCTCATTTTCCATCATCTGTGCTATTGTCATGCTCTTTCCGCCCGGTGCGGCACACACGTCAATAACTGTTTCGCCCGGTTTTGCATCAAGTACCGTGGCACATATCTGTGAGGACATATCCTGCACGTGAAAAAGTCCGTTTTTAAAGTCGGGTAATCGGGTAATATCACCCGTATTTTTTAAAACAAAGCAATTTTCAAGCTGTGTTCCTGTTGCATCACAACTCAAAGCTTCATTTTTTAAAGTATTTTTTCTTATGTAAAGATTGCCCGAGCCGAGAGATGCATTCATTATATCCTCTGCAATTAATTTGCCGTAATAATTTACAAGTTTTTTGCAAAGATACTGAGGGAACGAGTATTTTACGCTTAAATAATTTTCGTCGTTTTCATCGGGCAAAACAAGTCCGTTTGTGCTGACTTTTCGCAATACGGCGTTAACAAGTCCCGATGCAAAAGCACAGCCGTTCTTTTTTGCAAGCTTTACACTCTCATTTATTGCAGCTGAGGGCGGAATTTTATCCATAAACAAAAGCTGACTCGCTCCCATTCTGAGAATGGTAAGAACCTGAGGTTTAAGCTTTTTTAAAGGCTGTGAAAGATATTTTGACAAGTTAAAATCAACCGTTATTTTTCTTTCAAGAACGGTTTTTACAATGCGATGAGCCAGCACCCTGTCCTTTTCGGACAAAGTGTGTTCTTCGGGCAATTCCGACAGTATTAAGTTTGAGTATGAGCTGTCTTTTTCAATTTTTGAAAGAGCTTTGAATGCCGAAGAACGTGCATCTGCCATAATTATCTTCTCCTGTTGTTTCTGCCAAGGAACATTATTACAAATCTTAAAAGGTTGGCAAGTGTTACCGCAAGGGATGCCACATAGGTCATCGCCGCCGCACTGAGAACTTTTCTTGCACCTTTTAATTCTTCTTCGTTTCGAAGAAGTCCTGTTTCGTCAATAACTTTTAAGGCTCTCGAACTTGCATTGAATTCAACAGGCAAAGTTGCAAGCTGAAAAATCGCTATTGCGGAGTACAGCCCCAAGCCGATGTATATAAGCATTTCAAAGCCCAAGAAATAGCCTAATAATGCAAGGGGAATACCTGCATAAGAGCCGATATTACAAATGGGAATAATAGAATTTCTTATTTTTATGGGAACGTAGCCTTGGGCGTGCTGTGCGGCGTGCCCCGCTTCGTGACAGGCTATACCCACCGATGCAATACTGCTGCCGTAATAGACCTCTCTTGAAAGCCTTATAACATTGGATTTCGGGTCAAAATGGTCAGACAGCTTGCCGTTTGTTTCCTCAATGCGAACATTCATAATACCGTAATGACGAAGTACCGCCGCTGCGGCCTGTGCACCTGTGTAACCGCTTGTGTTACGCACTTTTGACATCTTTGCATAAGCAGATTTCACCTTTGCCTGTGCAACCAGTGAAAGAATAAACGCAGGCACTACAAGTACGATATAAAGCCATGTGCCCGAATAAGAATAAAAATAGTATGCTAAATCCATAATCAGTTTCCTATCGAATCAAATTTGTGTCCTAAAAGAAAGCTCTTTGCATCCATGCGTTTTGAGCCCTCAAGCTGAACACTTGTAAGAGAAAGAATCATCCCGTCACCGCAGGCAACAAGAATTGAATCCTTATCCTCTTTTACTTTGCCCACATCAAGCCCTGTTTTTTCATCCGTAAGACAAGAGGAATAAATTTTAAGTTTTTTACCGTCAAGACAGGTATATGCAACAGGCCATGGGGACATACCTCTTATAAGATTGTGTATTTCGAGTGCTGATTTACTCCAGTCAATAACAGCCTCGTCCTTTGAAAGCATGGCAGCATAAGTTGAATCTTCTTCATTCTGTTTTTCGGGAGTAATTTCACCTTTAGTGAACATCTCAATGGTTTTCATAAGCAAATCGGGAGACGCATTTGCAAGTGCATCAAAAACCTCACCTGCCGTTGCGTTGATATCAATTCTGTATTCCGATTTCAAAAGCATATCACCTGTGTCAAGTCCTTCATTCATAAGCATGGTGGTAACACCTGTTACATCATCACCTGCAAGGACACTCCTTTGAATAGGTGCTGCGCCTCTGTACTTGGGAAGAAGTGAGCCGTGAACATTAATACAGGCATACTTTGGTAAATCAAGAATATTTTTTGGCAGAATTTTGCCGTATGCGGCAACGATTATATAATCGGGTTCAAACTTACTCAGATAATCATAAGCATCCTGAGTTTTAAGTGTTGCAGGCTGATAAACGTGAAGCCCCAACTCAAGAGCTTTTACTTTAACATCCGAGGGTGAAAGCTCCTGTTTTCTGCCCTTGGGTTTGTCAGGCTGAGTAACAACACAGACAACGTCAAAGCCGTCCTTTACAAGTCTTTCAAGACAAGGAACGGCAAAGTCGGGTGTTCCCATATAAATAACTTTCATCGGATATCCCTCCGTAATAACAAATCAATCTACTACTATTCTCTCACCGGGAGCAAGTTTTTGAGTAAAAACAATACCGTCAAGGTGGTCAAGCTCGTGACATACGCATCTTGCAAAAAGACCTTCGCCCTCTGCCTCGTACCACTTACCCGTTCTGTCCTGTGCTTTGAATTTTACCCACATGGGACGCTGAGTTATACCGTACTTTTTAGGCAGAGAAAGACAGCCCTCACTCTCACGCTGTTCACCACGGCGTTCAATAATTTCGGGATTTATAAGCTCCATATACCCGTGAGAATCTCCCACGTCAATAATAACCACACGTCTTAAAATGCCAATCTGCACGGCGGCAAGTCCTACACCGTCTGCCTTGGCAAGTGTATCTTTCATATCACCTAATAGAATCTGCAGTTTTGCATCAAAATTAACTACGGGTTTGCTGATTTTTTTTAAAACTTCATCTTCTTCTGTTCTGATTTTTCTTAATGCCATTTTTATCTTCCTTTGTTAAAATATATTTTTTAAAACATACTTTCGGGGTTCATATCGGCGTATGCGGTGATTTTACCGTAAAGCCTGAGTTTTGAAAATTCCTTTAAACATTCACCCACCAAACTCCTGAATGATGCGGAATTTTTACATTTTATAATAAGTCTTTCTCTGTAATTATTGCTGATTTTTGCCACTTTTGGAGCAACAGGTCCGAGAACGACAACCTTTTCATTACTGTATTTTTGGGTAAGAACCGATTTAAAGATTCTGAAAAACTCTCGTGAACCGTTGCACACGGAATTTTCATTCTGCCCCACAAACGTTACAACGCAAATATCGCAATAAGGCGGATAAATCATGCCTTTTCGTATCATTATTTCAGCATCAAAAAATGATTTATAGTCCTGCTGTGCCGCAAGCTCAATAACGGTATTTTCGGGAGCTAAAGTCTGAATGACTGCTCTGCCCGATTTTTCACCTCTGCCCGACCTGCCCACAACCTGTGTAAGCAAATCAAAGGTGCGTTCCATACTTTTGTAATCGTCGTTATAAAGCTGTTGGTCAACGGAAATTACGCCCACAAGCGTAACATTCGGAAAATCAAGACCTTTTGCAACCATTTGTGTGCCGACCATAATATCATACTCGCCGTCTGCAAATTTTTTGAACAGCTTTTCATGGGAATTTTTTGCACCTGTGGTATCTGCATCCATTCTGAGAATTCTTGCATCGGGGAACAGAACATTAAGCTCCTGCTCCACTTTTTGTGTACCAAAGCCGGAAAATCTGACTGTCTCTGCACCACATTCGGAACACTCCGTTTTCACAGGCTCGGAATAGCCGCAATAATGACACATCAATCTGTCATTTGCTGAATGATAGGTCATTGAAATACTGCAATTCGGGCAAGTCATTACGCTTTTGCATTTTGTACAGGCAACAAATGTATTAAAGCCTCGCCTGTTTATAAGCAGAATTGTCTGCTGAGAATTTTCAAGATTATATCTTATTTCATCTGCAAGAGGTACGCTGACAGTCTGCATACCCGCCATATTTTCTTTTACGGAAACATCAACCACATCAACACGTGGCAAACCTGCTTTTGAGTAACGTTCCGTAAGTTCAACTAACGTATATCTGCCCGCAAGAGCCTGTGCATAGGTTTCCACCGACGGAGTAGCAGATGCAAGCACCAATAAAGCATTATTATATGCACATCTGAAACGTGCAATATCCCTTGCGTGATATCTGGGAGTCATTTCGGACTTATACGTCCCCTCCTGCTCCTCGTCAATAATCATAAGTGAAAGATTGTGAACAGGGGCAAAGGATGCACTTCTTGTGCCGACGACTATACTTGCCTCCCCTTTGCGTATACGTTTCCACTCGTCAACTCTTTCACCCAAGGACAGACCGCTGTGCATAACTGCCACTTTTTCGCCGTACCGAGAATAAAACATTTCCATAAGCTGAGGAGTAAGAGAGATTTCAGGCACAAGCACTATTACTCCCTTATTCTCTTTTTCAGCATCATCAATAAGACGCATATAAACCTTGGTTTTGCCGCTTCCCGTTACGCCGAAAAGCAACGCCGCCGCCGCTTTTTCGGAATTGTACAGCTCTTTTAATTTAAGATAGGCATTATTTTGCATATCAGTAAGATGTATGGGAGATGCATCACGGGGAGTCTCCCTCATTTTTTTAGGAGTACGGTAAACCTCAACGTCATCATAACCGACAATGCCTTTTTTATAAAGATTTTCTATAACCGATGCAGAAACGCCCGTATAATATGCAACGTCACGACTTGTACCGCTTCCGATATTGAGTAACAGTTCAACAACCGATTCCTGTTTGGACGTGAGTTTAAACGGCATAGCTTCTCCCGATGCATACTCGGGCATAAGATAAACATTTTTTACAAGTGCATCATTAACTTTTCGGTTGGTATCAACGTTTTTTACAAGGTATCCCTTATCGTAAAGACCGCTTATGATTTTGGATTGGGAAGAAAATCCTAAAGCTTTACAGATTTTTTCCGTTACAACAAAGCTGTCCCTGTTGCGAAGATACTCCATTACCTGCATTTCATCATCGGAAAGGTCTTCAGGCGTATGCTCCATATATTCAAAGGGAACTCTGTAGCTTTCCACAACTTTAAGATACAGACCCGACGGAAGCAACGATTTTGCGGCATCGTAAAGGGTGCACAACGTAGTATCGGCTATGCGTTCAGCTAATTTTATCATTTCCTGAGTAAGCAGAGGAGATGAATCTTCCACACTGACAACAGACCTTAATTTTACCCCCTCAGGAATCTTATCCGAAAGTGCAAAAACAAAGCCTTGCCGTTTTTTTGAACTGTTGCCAAAACTGACTAAAACCCTACACCCTACGCTGATGCAATCAGTCATGCTTTCGGGTATAAGGTAGTCAAACAGCTTATCAAAGCTATACGCCGTGTTTTCAACGGCTACGGATGCAATCACGGGAATATTCAACGAAATTCACACCGTAACAATCAACCGTTATTTTTCTTATGAACGATTGACCATTTATTGTCAGAGAATTCTGACACAGCAACACTTACGGGCTTTACTGTAGGAACAATCTTCTTTTCGCTTGAGGATTTTTCCTCTTTTGCAGCTTTTGCTCTGATTTCATCAACGATCAATCTTGCTCTTTTTGCGGTAGCAACTACAAGTTCGTAGCGGCTGTCACCGTTTTTAAGTAATTCCTCAATATCAATACTAAGCATAATTTTAACCTCTTTCTTATTGAAATTTATTATCACATATTATTTTATAAGCTTCATCAACGGCAGGCTCTAACACGTCATTAACAACGATATAATCGTACTCTACGCTCTTTGCCATTTCTTCCTTTGCTATAATCAAACGCTTTACAATAGCTTCTTCGCTGTCCGTCTGTCTTGCACGGAGTCTTCTTTCAAGTTCTTCCTCTGAGGGCGGCATAATGAAAATTGAAAGTGCATCGGGATACATATTTCTTACTTTTTCCGCACCCTTAACCTCAATTACAAGAATAACCGTTTTGCCGTCATCAATCCTACGCAGAACATCGGCTTTAGGCGTACCGTAATAGCTTGAACCGTACTGAGCAAACTCCAGAAACTCGCCGTTTTCGGCTCTTTGGATAAATTCCTGTTCAGATATAAAATAGTAATTAATACCTTCTTTTTCTGTGCCACGGGGTTCTCTTGATGTTGCAGAAACGGCAAGGGATAAACGGGAATCAATTTTAAGCAGTTCTTTTACAATGGTATCTTTTCCTGTGCCCGACGGGCCTGATACGATAATGAGTTTTGACGAAATATCAAACATTCACAAATTCCTCCCCGTTATTTTCGGAAGAAACACCGTCAAAGCGTTCACCCAATTTTTCCGTCTGCAAGTAGGACAGTATTACATGATCGCTGTCGGAAAGAATAACTGCCCTTGTTTTTCTGCCGTGAGTGGCATCTATGAGCATTCCTTTTTCCTTTGCGTCAACAATCATTCTTTTTATAGGTGCGGATTCGGGACTTACGATTGCAATAACACGCTGAGCGTTTATCATATTACCAAAACCGATATTTACAAGTTTCATTTTATCACCCGTTACTCTATATTCTGAACCTGCTCTCTGATTTTTTCAACCTCAGACTTTATTTCTATAACGATTCTTGCAATTTCAATATCATTTGCCTTTGAGCCGATAGTATTTGCTTCCCTGTTAATCTCCTGCACAAGAAAATCAAGTTTCCTGCCGATAGGCTCTTCGGACAAAGCAATTTCATGCAACTGAGCTATATGACTGCGAAGCCTTACGGTTTCTTCTGCGACTGCAATTTTATCTGCAAAAATTGCGGCTTCTGTAAGAAGTCTCTGCTCATCAACACTTGTATCACCAAGCAAATCTCTCATTCGGGAAAGGAGTTTTTCGTTATATTCCTTAACTGTTTCGGGAGAACGCTTTTCAACGGCTTCAACGTACGAAATGATAAGGTCGCCTCTTGAAAGAATATCATCAATAAGCTTCTGACCTTCTGTTTCACGCATGGAAACGAAAGCCGCCGCCGCTTCAATAAGAGTTTCGTTAACGCAGCTCCATATTCTGTCCTCGTCTGCGGGAGCTTTTCTTACAAGGAAAATGTCACCTCTTGATGCAAGGTCGGACACTTTAAAATCGTTTTCGAGCCCGTATTTTTCCGCAAGAGAATTTACAGCATTGACATATCCCGAAGCTAAAGACTCGTTTATCTGAACAATAACATCGTCCGTCTCGGTTGCATCAATCTGCACGTTACATTCAATTTTACCCCTTGAAATAATGCCTCGGACTGCAGATTTAAGCTTGTCCTCAATAAAAGAATAGTTTTTATATACTCTTGATGAAAATTCAAAATATCTGCTGTTTACGCTTTTAAGTTCAACTGTTACGGTAAGACCGTCAAACTCTTTCTGAGCTCTGCCGTAACCGGTCATACTTTTAACCATAGCCGTTACCTCTTTATTTTTTGTGTATTAGTATATTATAATATAGTTAAATGATATTGTCAACATTTCAGCCGTTCTTTTTGCTCTTGTTACGCCTGTTCTCATTAGCTGATTTTGTTTTCTGAGCAGACCTTTTAAGTGCCGCAACTTCTTCTTTGCGGAGTTCTCTGTATTCACCTGCGGAAAGAGAGCCTAATTTGAGTGAGCCCACGGAAATTCTTTTAAGGCGTACAGTTTCAAGCCCTACGGCTTCACACATTTTTCGTATCTGCCTGTTTCTGCCCTCGTGGATTGTAATTTGTAAAACGCTTCTGCCGTTGCCCTCGGACATTAGCTGCACAGAAGCGGGCATTGTCTTTTTGCCGTCGATAACCACACCCGATGAAAGAGCCACAAGCTGAGCTTCGTCTGCCATAGGTTTTACGCTTACACGGTATGTTTTTGAAATATGCATTGAGGGATGCGTCATCATATTTGCGAACTCACCGTCATTTGTAAAAAGCAACAAGCCCTCGGAATCCTTATCAAGTCTGCCCACGGGATAGATTCTCTCATCAAAATCGGAAACAAGCTCCGCCACGCATTTTCTGCCCATTTCATCGCTCATGGTGGTCACATAGCCTCTGGGCTTATTCATCATAATATAAATATTTTCACTTTTTGTTGCAGAAACAACTTTTTCACCGGAAACAGTAACAAGGTCATACTTAGGATCTACCTTATCACCCAAGGATGCGGGATGACCGTTGACCTTTACTTTTCCTCTTTCAATAAGCTCCTCTGATTTACGCCTTGATGCAACACCTGCATCAGCAAGGAACTTCTGTAAACGAATTTTATTATCCGCCATTATATTCACCATCTGTCAAACAGACTTAAAAGTCTGTCTATAAAATTTATTTTTTCTTCTGTTTTTATTGTATCTGCCGAACTGTCAGCGGTAAGAGGCACACGGCACATGAGCGTTTCTCCCTTATAATACTCCGCATATCCCACTATATCACCCTTTGAAACGGGTGCATATAAAAATTTTTCCAGATATATTTTTCTTGTTATTGCCGGGTTTTCATCTGCCTTGGCAGCAAGAAATACACTTTCACATTCAATGCCCACGCTTTGAACGTCTGAGCCGGTTACGGGAACTGAGTATGCGGAAAAATCACAGTCCGCTTCAATACCGGTTATGCATTCAAACCCATAATCAAGCATTTTTTTATGGTCGTTCCAATCGTCCCATGCATTAAGGGTTACGGCTATAAGCGTAACACCGTTGCGTTCTGCCGCACTCACAAGACATCTTCCGCTTTTCTTGGTAAAGCCTGTCTTTACGCCGATGCATCCGTCGTATTCATCAAGCAATCTGTTATGATTTACAAGTGTAACAGTTTTTAAACTATCGACAAACTGAAAATTATATGTATCCGTCGAGCAAATTCTGACAAAATCAGTATTCTGCAACGCATAGGCAGTAAGTATTGCCATATCATAAGCGGTTGTGTAATGATTTTCGCCGTCAAGTCCCGAAGGAGTTTCAAAAGAGGTATTTTGCATACCTATTTCGGCAGCTTTGCCATTCATCAGTTGTACAAACTTTTCAATACTGCCTGCAAGAGCAACTGCAACGGAGTTTGCCGCATCGTTACCCGATTCAAGAAGCATACAGTAAACCAAATCTTGGAGTGTGAGTTTATCCCCTGCTTCAAGTCCCGATGAAGAACCTTCAACATCCACCATTTCAGCCGTCAGGTCAACAACACGGTAAGGAGTGTTACATTCAAGTGCTATAAGCGATGTCATAATTTTTGTCGTGCTTGCCATTGAACGCCGATCATAAGCATTCTTCTCAAAAACCGTTTCACCTGTTTGTACACAGTATACAACTGCACTGTACGCAGACAAATCATCTGCATCAACAGCCACGCAATTAATCGGGCAAACGACAAAAAACATCAAAATAATTACTGCACAAACTGACTTTTTAAACATACCAACCACCGCCTACATAAAATTTATGTAAGCGGCGGCAGATTAATCACTAAGCAACGATAAATTATTCAGTTTCAACGATTGGCTGAGGAGCTATATCAGTCTTTTTCTGTTTTTCAACAAAGCCCGTAACCTTATCAAACATTTCGGGAATAAGGTTAACTGCACGCTCAGCTGCATTGTCGGAAGCTGTGATGTGCTTGATTGTTACCTCACCCTTGTTGCAAACAAGGAATGCTACAGGGTTGATTGTGATACCTGCACCGCCGCCGCCACCGAAAAGCTCAACGCTGTTTTTTGAGGGGAAGTCAGAACCGCCCGACGCAAAGCCGTATGTTACCTTTGAAATAGGGATAATTGTAATATCCGAATTAACAATAATAGGCTCACCTACTATAGTGCTTACGTCAACAAGGTCACGCACTCTTTCAATAGTTGTAGCAAGAATTTTTTCTGCTGATTGGTTTTTCATAATCATACACCGCTTTCTGTATTATTTACATTGTTATTTTCAATATTATTTTCTGCTGTTGTGTCAGCATTTGCAACCTGAGGAGTTTTTGTCATACTTTTGAAAACTCTTATACCCACTTTGAAAACTGCACCGAAAACAAAGAGTAACAAGGCATTTATTAATTTACGGGGATTGAGTGAAATCTCCATAACAAATGCGTATTTATTTAAACCCTTTCCTATGTAGTCCGGATTAATATTGACTGCGTATTTTTTTACATTACAATTCGCACACACCGCACCTGCCACAGGAAACACTTTCTGACACATCTTGCCGTATTCCTCAGCCGTTTTTGCCGCATCGGAACGGGAAACGATAATATCAAGTATCATTTCGTCGATAACGAATGAGTTAATAAATCTTCTGCCCAATTTGCCCGTAATTTCAAGCAATTTTTTGAGAATCTGTATAATGCCGTCTATTCCTTCGTTTGCGTAAAAGTTCTTTAAAGGATTCGGGCCTTTGGGTTTAGGTTCTTTCGGTGTTCCTGTATCTTGGACAGGTTTTTCTTCGGGCTGTTTTTTTGGTGTTTTTTCAGCCTTTTCTTTCTTTTCGGGAAGCGGGATAAGAGGAATTTTCAAAAATGCCCATGATGCGTATGCCGTTAATTCGTCGGCTTCATACTGAACGTGAATATGTGCCCTGATGCTTAAAATCAAAGCAATCACAAATATTATACAAGCAATTACAATAAGTGCCGTCAAGCTCCCGCCCTCCTTTCGGCTGAATTAAAAATGTTAAAGTAAGGACATCTGCCCGTCAACTTCGGTAGAATCATCACCGTCTTCGGGCATTGGTTCATCCCTTACGGGAAGCTCCGGAAGCTCGTCCAACGATGACATCTCAAAACATCTTAAAAAGTTGTCTGTAGTACAGTATACCAAAGGTCTGCCGGGTAAGTCAAGTCTTCCGTTCTCCTTAATCAGCTCACGCTGACAAAGTGTTGCGATAACACCTGAGCAGTCAACTCCTCTGACCTGTTCAACAAACGCTTTTGTAACAGGCTGATTATACGCCACGATAGCAAGCACCTCAAAGGCGGCGGCTGAAAGCGGAGTATTTTTCTTAATGCTTAAAACTGCTCTGATTTGCGAGGCGTATTCCTCTTTTGTTGCAAACTGATATTTTCCGTTAAGATTAAGCAGCTCTATGCCGTGATCATCACCTTTGTATTCTTCTTGAAGCTCAATAAGACATTCTTCAAGACTTTCTTTACTGACAAGCAATATTTTTGCCGTTTTTTCAATATCAAGCGGTTCACCTGAGGCAAAAAGCACCGCCTCGGCAACAGCTTTAAGAGTTTTACTGTCCGTTTTCATCATCCCCTCTCTGAGTCAAATCAAGTTCAACACTCAAATTTTCTTTTTCGCCTGCAAGATATACTTTTCCGTTCTTAGCCATTTCGAGTATCGCAAGAAATGAGGCAACCAATTCCGAACGGCTTTTTGCCATTGAAAATAAATCAAAAACTTTCATCTTGCCTGTTTTTGCAAGAATTGAGTAAATATTATCAATCTTTACCGACACGGAAACAACGGCTTTTTCCACGATATCCTTGAACGAATCTTCAGGCACAGGCAATTTTCTTAACTTTTTACCTGCGGCATTGGTATATGCGGTAAAAAGTTCAAGAGCATCGTGCAGACGGGAATAGGTCATATCAGCTTCAATCTCCAATGGGTCTCTTACTAATTTATCCGTTCCGCCCGACTGCTTTGACAATTTTTCTGCCATGATTTTACAATCACGGTACTCCATAAGCTCGCCCGTAAGCTCTTTTTTCAGTTGCTCAGCCTCTTCATAAACAGGCAAAAGAGAAACTGTTTTTATGTATACGAGTCTTGCCGCCATTTCAAGAAATTCGCTGGCAATCTCCATATTTTCTTCCTGCATACGCTGAACATAAGCAATATACTGCTCCACAAGCTCAAAAATCGGGATATCGTTAATATTGAGCTTATGCTTGGATATAAGATGCAACAGCAAATCAAGAGGTCCTTCAAAAACCTGGGTTTTATATTGTATTTTTTCCATATTATAACAATCCCGTAAGCGTAAAGGGTAAGCTTGCAAGCCAATCAAGTCCGTTGTAAACAAGGTTTGAAAGCCACATAAGAGGTGTTGACAGCACACCAATCCAGATTAAAACAAACAACGCAAGACGGATATATCTTTCGTATCTCATTACGGTGTAATAATACTTTTCGGGGAGTAAAAGATTGAAAATCCTTGAACCGTCAAGAGGCGGAATAGGTAACAGATTGAATACCGCAAGAGAAATATTGATTGATGCCGCATAAACAAAGAAATACGCAAGCACGGTATAAATTGCAATAGAAAGCGATGTGTAAACATAAAGCACATCAACGAGCGATTTGCAAACAAGGAAAATGAACGCCATTATAATATTGGACATAGGCCCTGCAAGAGCTACGAGTGCAAAACTTTTTCTGCCGTTTTTAAGATTGTGCATATTAACGGAAACGGGCTTTGCATAGCCGAATCCAACAAGAAAAATCATCAATGCACCGAAGGGGTCAATGTGTGCCATAGGTCTTAAAGTGAGTCTGCCCGCAAGTCTGGGAGTATCGTCACCCAATCTTACAGCCATCCATGCGTGGGCAAATTCATGTACAGGCATAGTGCAGAAGATTACAAAAAGAATTGACGCCGCCTGAATGAATATCATTTCATACTGACCTGCGGATATATAATCCATTATATCAAATAACATACCGTTACTCCTTTCTGCCCGATACGAAACGGTCAACACCGTACATATCGGCAACAATGTTATAGGTAAAATCTTTTAATTCTTTTAAAAATTCACATATATGGGGCGGTTGTCCTTCGCCGCTTTCAAACATATAAAATCCGCCGTTTTTAAGCTTTGGCAACCATTTTTTACATATTGCACTGTAAAAGCAAAGTCCGTCACCCTCGGCAACTATAGCCTCTTTAGGTTCAAAAAATATTTCACGCTCAAGAGTTGAAAATTCATCTTCCGTCACATAAGGCGGATTGCTTAATATCACATCGGGAAGAGGCAAATCATCATTGAATCCGTTAAAAATATCATACTCCAGAACGGAAACATTTTCAAGCGACAAAAGTTCGGTATTGAGCTGACTGCATTGAAGTGCCGCAGGGGAAATATCAAAAAGATATACTCTGCATTGGGGATTATTGACTGCAACGCTTAAACCTATACATCCCGTACCCGAACACAAGTCAAAAACAACGGCGTTTTTTTTATTTTTTAAAAATTTGTTTGCTTCAAAAACAATCTGCTCCGTTTCGGGTCTGGGAATAAGTACACCCTCATTGACTTTAAACGTATTACCGTAAAAATCCCATTCACCAATAATATATTGCAAGGGATATCCGCTTGCACGCTTTTTGATAAGAGAGTCAAATTCATTGAGCTTTTGCAAGGAAATATCTCTTTGGGGATTTATGAGAATATCATTTTTAGTAAATGCAAAAACAAACTTTGCTATCTCATAGGCATCCGTTTCGGGAGAATCAGAATGTATAAGCTGAGTTTCAGCCTGCTTTATAAGATTTTTTATGTTTATCATTCTTCATTTTTGCCGTCTTCGGGTGTTTCGTCTTTCTTTGTGTATTCACTGACTGAATCCATCCCCTCAACAACGGCTTTAAGTGCAACGATACCAACCTCAATCATGGAATCATCGGGCTCAACGGTGGTAAGTCTTTGCATCCACAAGCCGGGAGCCGTAAGTGCACGGATAACTTTATTGTCGTGTTTACCCGAATATCTTAAAAGCTCGTAGCTGATGCCCATTATGATAGGCATAATAAGTATTTTTATAATTGACCATGCCCATGAAACGTCAAGAATATGAACACCGCCGATTGTAAGTGAGGGAATCTGATGCAGAATAAATGAAAGAAGCGACGAAGCAAGAATACTCATTATAAGTATTATAAATATAAAGCTTGTGCCGCAACGGGGATGAAAACGAGCATATTTTTTTACGTTTTCAACTGTAAGCTCTTCCCCTGCTTCATAGCAGAAAATAGTTTTATGCTCCGCACCGTGGTACATAAACGTACGTTTGATATCTTTCATCTTCGATACTGCGGCAAGATACGCAATAAAAATAGCTATTCTGATAATACCTTCAAAAAACGGTCTTAAAGCATAATTCAAAAGGAACTCTGACAAAAGATATTGGTCAATAATTCTTACAATGAATGACGGAAGATATACAAAAAGTCCGAATGCAAGAGCAACGCCAAGCACCATCGCAATTGTGGAAATAACCGCCATCATTTTAGGACCGAAATGGTCGCTGAGCCATTTATCGAGCTTAGACATCTCTTCTTCCGATTCTTCAAGCTCCAACTGACCTGAAAGCTCCGCCGACTCCATAAGGCTCTTGTAACCTAAAATCATAGATTCAATATAATTTACAATACCTCTGAGAATCGGAATTTTAAACACGGGAATTTTATCCCTTATGTGTTTATTTTCCTTGGGAACAACAACGATAGAGCCGTCTGTTTTTCTGACTGCAATAGCCGCCCCCTCAGGACCGTTCATCATAATTCCCTCAATGAGTGCCTGACCGCCTGCTTTGCCGAGGCGTTCATTTTTTTGTATGTCTTTTTCTGACATTTTATTCTCTCCCCTTTTTATAAATTATTGTCAACGGGTAACATAATGGTAACAACCGTACCTTTACCCTGTGTACTTGCAATATCAATAGAGCCGTTATGTAAAGAAATAATTTCATTTACAACGGCAAGTCCTATACCCGAACCTCTTACGGACACATTTGCCTTATAAAATTTTTCGGTAACGTGGGGCAAATCATCTTTTGAAATACCGCAACCTGTGTCGGCTATGGATACAACCACGTTTCCATTAGAAATTTCCGCAAAAACAGCAACTCTGCCGCCGGGTACGTTGTATTTAAACGCATTGTCAAGAATATTAGCAAAAACCTGTTTCATAAGATTTTTGTCTGCAAACATCATAGCCTTTATATCCGGGCGGTTGTAAACGATGGTAATTCCCTCACGCTTTGACCTGTCGTTAAATACGCTGACTGCATCGTCAAGCTCTTTTATAAGGTCCATAGTTTCTGCACGTTTTACCATTCTGCCGCTTTGCATTTTGGAAAAGTCAAGCAAATCCTCAACAAGAGCATAAAGTCTGTCCGATTCACTTATGATTATATCAATACCCTTATCGGTAAGTTCTGCATCGGTTGCACCTATATCTCTTATGGTTTCCGCCCAGCCTTTTATGGCGGTAAGCGGCGTTCTCAATTCGTGAGATACGGTGGAAATAAAGTCATTTTTAACAGAATCCGCACGGGCAATCTCCGCAGACATATAGTTGACGGTTTCACACAGCTCGCTGATTTCGTCATTTTTTCCGCTGTGTTCGACCCGTGCATTAAAATCACCTCGGGCAATCAGCTTTGCAGTTTCGTTTATCTGCCCTACGGGTCTTACGATTGAACGGATGAAATATATACCTGACACCCCTACCATAGCAAGTGCTGCCAAGCTAAGAAGTGCGATAAGTAATGTAAATAATATATGCTGTGAATCAAGATCTTCCAACGAAACGATAAGCCTTACAACGCCTGCCGCAGAGCCGTCGGAATTGGTGATTACAAGCGACTTTGCCATTATTTTTTCGCCGTTGCTGTTGCGACCCGTCCATATTTCGGCACCCGATTCACTTGCAAGAGCAGCTTTATAATCGGTCATATCCGCAGAATCACTTACGGAAAAGCCTGCTGAGGTAACGATAAGATTACCCGATTCATCAATAACCCATACGTCCATAAGATTGCTGTAATTGAAATTTTCAATAAAATCTCTTGCGCCTTCTTCAAACATATAGTCAGTAGAATCCACATAACTTTTAAAAAAGGACTGAACGGCAGATTTCTGCACTTTGGAATCAATGGTATTTTCCGCTATGGTGTAATAATATTCTTTAATCGAAAGTGACGCACTGACATTGACAACGGCAAGTATCAGTATTATAACACTCAATGTATTAAGTATCCAGCGTCTTGTTATACCGCCTGTTTTCATGTCAACACTCCCTCATGCACAATAGCAAATTATTGCTACGGTTTCCACTTATATCCTGCTCCCCACACGGTTGCGAGGTGTTCGGGAGACGAAGGGTCATCCTCTATTTTCATACGCAATCTTCTTATATTAACATCCACAACTTTATCATCGCCGTAGTATGTATCACCCCAGACATGGGCAAGTATCTGTTCTCTTGAAAGAGTAACATCCGTATTACTCATAAAATATTCCATTATCTGAAATTCAACCTGTGTAAGGTCAACGGGTACACCGTTTTTAAGCAGAGCTCTTGTACGCATATTAAGCATGAAATTACCGCTTACAATACATTCACCTGCAGTTTTGTTTTTATCTTCAAAGTCTTTATTTATTGCAACACGTCTGTAAATGGCATCAATTCTTGCCATAAGCTCAGAGGGTGAAAAAGGCTTTATAACGTAATCGTCAGCACCCACAAGAAGTCCCGTAACCTTATCCATTTCCTGCGATTTTGCGGTGAGCATAACTATACCGATGGTACTGCTCTGCTCTCTTAAATATTTGCATACAGCAAGACCGTCAAGTTCAGGCATCATGATATCAAGCAAAGCTATATCAAAATCGCCGCCGCATTCATTATATTTTTCAATTGCGATTTTTCCGTTTTCAGCCTCAACGACCTCATAACCGCTTCGTTTAAGATTTATTACAATAAATTCTCTGATTGAGGATTCGTCCTCCGCAACCAAAATTCGTTTCATTTTACAATCACCTTTATTTTATTGATGAATAACTGAAAATAATGATGCTATATAACCTTTTGTAATACCCAGGTCTTCTCCGTCATCGGTAATCTGATATGTATACATATAATCAGAACCTATGGCAAGATAGGTATTTATATCCATCTGAGAATCAACATCCTGTGCATAAATCGAAAATAACAGCAAGGATTCTTTTTCGACGTCCGGATTATCCGATTCGCTCAGCAGGAAAAACTGTGAAACGCCCTCATCGGGATAGAAAACAATGCTCCAATTCTGCATTTTTTCTTCGTCATATTCTATACGGAATTTATTTTCGGTATTTTCGATATAACTGCTTTCAAAGTCAAATCCATTCTGCGAATATGCAAGCCAATTTGTTATATACATATTTTCACTAAGGTTCTTACCGTCAGTTCCGTCAACACTCTTGCGGACAATATATCCGTTTTCAAACAATAATGTAGACGGGATTTCTGTTTCGCCGTCGAAATCAATATCCTGACAGATAATATCAATCGACCTGCTGGTGGGACAGGATGACATGGTAAGAATTTCCGTCTCGACAGGAGCTTCAAGAGTTGAGCTTTCCTCATTCCAATAAAGCAGTTCCGTAAGATACATATCACCGGCAACTTCATCAATAAAGATATATGTTCTGCCGTCTGATACACCCGATGAAACAGACAGAAAAGCCGTTATCTCGGAATACAGATTAATATGCCCTACGGCTGATATCTGAAAATCGGAAGAACCCTCACCCGACATTTTTAGCAGTTTTGCCTGTGTTGTATACGTATCCGACGTAGAATTGATAAGTGCAATCAGTAATTCCTGCTGTAAATCTCCGTCGATATCAACAGTAAGCATACTCGTATAGGTCTCAATGATAAGAACTCTGTAATCAAGCTGTGTACCGCTTGTATAGGAACAGTAAACAGACAGTTTTTTATTGTTTTTTACATCAAGAGAACTCCAGCCCACAAGCACCTCGGATATACCGTCGTTATTAAGGTCGGAAAATTCTATTGAATAAATGTCACTTCCCTCTCCGGGAAAACTGTCAACCGCAGTCCATTCGCCATCAACGCAGTCGAGCATATACATATATACCGACATTTCCTGCGTTTTAAGGGAATAGAAAACAAACGCCTCATCACTGCCGTCACCGTCACAGTCGTATCTTACAAATGCGGAACGGTAGTTACCTGCTGAGGGATATTTAAGCACATACTCCCCTTGTGTACTTACTGCTTTTTCAAACACATCCTGCAATTTACCGTCATCACCCGACAGCTTAGGCGGACGCACAAGGTTTTCGGCGGAGTTGAACAGAAATGTGTCGCATCCGCTGAAAAGTAACATTATCGTAAGTAACAATGCCGTTAACAGCAAAAGTCTGTTTTTCATCAAATCCGCCTCCTTTTATTGAAATATTCAGCCTGCAACTTTTACAGTTACATTAACGGTATCAACATCGTCAAGCAACGTTATACCCGACGGCAACACATCTTCAAGCTTTATATTGTAAGTATGCTCGCCCTTTTCAAGCTGCTGATAGTCAAGAGTCAATAACGTAAGCTTTTCTTCTATGGGGTCATATTCGGTGTCAATTTTCACATTAAAACTGTCAATGCTGAAATCAACAGTAACCTCGCTTGTTCTGTTACCCGTAAAGGATACTACAGGTGTAAGAATTGCCGTTCTTGAAATATTGATTTTTACAAAATACTCTGTTTCGTTAACATAATTAACGTATTTATTAACCGATACCGTATCTGCCGCTGAAGCACCCTCAAGGCTCAGAGCCACCTCAAGTGTTTGTGTTGAAAACATAAGCTCGTCGGAAAATTCGGGATTTGCAACAACGCTTACTATTTTATTTATCTCCGTTTCGGGACCTGTAAGCAAAACCGTGGAAACCGTAAGCTCTGCACCCTCAAAAGTATAATCCTGTGCTATATGTTCGGGTATACTGTTTGAGTCGATAACAATATCAAATTCTTTTTCACGCTCAACGTCAAAATACACCTCGATTGATGTTTTTGACATTTCGGATATTGTAATTTCCGAGCTGTTATCCCTGAGTGACACTTTAAGGTCAAGCTCTGAAACACCTGCGGAGTCAACCGTGTTAAGGTTTGCAGAAACGAGCAAATCATCCGCAGTAAGAGCTGTTACAAGATATCTGGGACCCGTAACGGTAACGTCAATTTTTTCGTCACTCTGCCAGAAATTCGTGTAGCCTTTCTGTGAAACGATACTGTTTTCGGTAGCAATAGTTATTGGTACATTATATATTGTATAGGATTCCTCAGGGCTTTTGTACATCGCTACCGCAACCCATATACCAAATGCAATAATTAATGAAATAAGGAACACAAACTTATTGTTATCCATAAGTCTGCCTAAACCTTTGTGTTCTTTTTTTGCTTCGGGAGTTTTACTCATTTTGACTTATCTCCCTTCTGCTTTTTTTGAAAGAATTTTATCTTTTTGTTGTTATCCTCGTCAGAATCGTCAACGAGCAATTCAACAAGCATGGAACGAAGCTGAGCATCGGAAAGACCTCTTTTAAGCTGACCGTCACAGGCAACGGAAATTATACCTGTTTCCTCACTTGTGATAACTGCAACGGCATCGGAACGAAGACTTACCTCAAGGGCAGCTCTGTGGCGTGTACCTACGTGCTCCGTAACCTCTTTTTCGTTTTTAAGTGGTACAACGCATCTTGCGGCAACGATTCTGCCGTCTTTGATAACGATAGCACCGTCATGCAACGCCGCTTTCGGAAAGAAAATACTCAAAAGCATCTCCGTGGTAACACGGGAATCAATAGGAACACTCTGCCTTGTTATGTTGCTGAGCATTGATTTACGCTGAAATACGATAAGTGAGCCGATTTTGTCTTCACTCATTTCCGCACAGGCTCTGCATACGCTGTTGATAACGTCGTAAGTTGTGTCATCACTCTTTTTAGGACTGAACAACTGTGACCAGAAATTGTTTTTCTGACCGAACTTTTCAAGTGCCTGCCTGATTTCACCGCTGAAAATGATAACAAGAATAACCAACAAATCACCGAAAACAGTGCTGAACATATATTTACTTGCGTTCATTTCAAACAGATAAACAGCAACGTAAATAAGAGCGATGAACAGTATTCCCGTTATAACCTGTGCCGATTGGGTTTTTCGTATCTGCAAAATAATAGAATAAACAACAATCGCAACAAGAAGTATATCGAGAATATCTTTAAACAAATTAAAACTCATAACCGCACCGGAAAACTTCTCCCATGTGGAAGCGAGGGTTTCCGAAACGGACAACAATCCTAAGAAATTCATTAAAAATCACCTTCTGTTAAAGTGTTTCAATAAGACACACCGCATGGGCGGAAATGCCTTCTAATCTGCCTGTAAATCCGAGTTTTTCCTCGGTGGTTGCTTTTACGTTAACGGCAGAGGCATCAATATTGCAGACTTTAGCAATATTTTCAGCCATCTGACCTGTAAATCTGCCGATTTTCGGCTGTTGAGCAATAACCGTTGAGTCAATATTACCCACACGGTATCCTTTTTCATTTAAAAGGGCAACAACGTGAGATAAAAGTATCATACTGTCAATCCCTTTATACTTATCGTCGCTGTCGGGAAAATGAGTACCTATATCACCCAATGCCGCCGCACCTAAAAGAGCGTCGGATATCGCATGAAGCAACACGTCCGCATCGGAATGACCGAGCAAGCCCAATTCGTAATCTATTTTTACACCGCCGAGAATCAAATCTCTGTTTTCGGCAAAGCGGTGTACATCGTAGCCGTGACCGATTCTTATCATAACAATTCCTTTACAGCAGCCAGCTTAACTGCAATACAAAGAAGTTCTGCGGATGCTTTCAGATCCTCAACAGAGGGGTATGAGGGTGCAATTCTGATATTTCTGTCCTCAGGGTCGTTCTTATAGGGGAACGTTGCACCTACACCTGTGAGAGTAAGTCCCGCTTCTTTGCAAAGCTGACCTGCATATTTTGCACTGCCTGTATCAACGTTAAGGCTGATAAAGTAACCACCGTTGGGCTTGTGCCACGATGCAATACCAAGACTGCCAAGCTCAGCTTCAAGCACCTCAAGAACGGCGTCAAATTTGGGTCTTAACACATCTGCGTGCTTTTTCATAATAGCTTTGAGAGAATCAACGTCGGGGAAAATATAGCTGTGACGAAGCTGATTCATCTTATCGTAGCTGATAATCTGCACGGTAAGCCTTGAAAGAATCTCTTTAACGTTGTTTTCGGATGCGGCAAGAGCAGAAACACCTGCACCGGGGAATGTGATTTTAGATGTTGAACAGAATTCAACAAAGTTATCCTCAGTACCGTATTTTTTAGCAACATCAAAAATATTGACAAGCTCGTCTGATGTATCGTAAAGGTCGTGAATGATGTATGCATTATCCCAGATAACTCTGAAATCCTTTGCGGCGGGCTGCATTTTTGCAAGTCTTTCAACTGTTTCGGCTGAATATGTAAATCCGTCGGGATTTGAATACTTGGGAACGCAGAACATACCCTTAACTGATTCATCTTTGATAAGTTCTTCAACCATATCCATATCGGGACCTGTTTCACTGATAGGAACATTCACCATTTTAATGCCGAAATACTCAGCAATAGCAAAATGACGGTCATAACCGGGAACAACTGCAATAAATTTAACATCATCAAGCTTTGACCAGGGTGTGCAACCTGCGATGCCGTGTGAACAGCACTGGCTGATAAAGCTGAACATGAGTTCAAGACTTGCGTTTCCGCCGATAACGATATTCTTAGGCTCAACACCTAAAAGAGAAGCAAAAAGCTCTTTTGATTCGGCAATACCGTCAAGTAATCCGTAGTTACGGCAGTCAAAACCTGTTTTACTCCTGTAATCGGTAATCTCAAAAGCCTTTGCAAAATCTGACTGTGCAACGTCAAGCTGTTCCGGACCGGGCTTACCTCTTGACATATCTATTGTAAGCCCTCTGGCTTTAAATTCATCGTAACGAGCCTGAGTCTCATTAAAAAATTCAAGTAATTCTTCTTTTGTAAATTCACATAATTTTTTCATTAGCGTACCACCTATTTAAATTTTATATAATAATGCTATTATAAATCATCTTATTATAGCATACCAAAAATCTCAGTACAAGTATTTTTAATAAAGTTTTTGTTTATATATAATCAAAAAAAATGCAAAGCACTAAAAAATATAAAAGTCCTGCCGAAAATATATACGACAGGACTAAATTTTTATTTTCGCTTCCGTTTCGGACTGATTTTGACGGCAATACCGAAAGCAATAGCAAACATAACAACTCCAAGACATAAAAAAAGCAATCTGTCTAATCGCATCATTTCCAATGAGTAATCAAATTCAAGAAGAACATTATCATCAACCCTTAATTCCATGACATATCCGCTTTTTTCATCAACAAGCATATGTAATACGGTTCCGTATTCAAGAGAATGCAGGCTTTCTTCAAACTCGTTACTGACGCAAGCACCATCAATCAACCTGCTTTCAATATCAGAAAAACAAAGCTTAACATAATTTGTCTTGATATGATTATATTCCATATACTCAAAACAACCCACAAGCTCCGTAGTATCTTCTCTGCTAACGGAAAAATTCCAATTAAAATTTGAAGCAACAAAAAAACTACCCGTAATGATACATAGAACAATAGAAATAATTGCTTCGTTTCTGTTCATTTGAAATTTTGCTTTACTCATATAACCACCTTTTTTATTGTAACATAACTGTTTAAAAATGTAAAATAAAAAAATTAAAAAAAATTAAAAAAACTCTTGACATTTCAATTTTTATGTGATATATTATGCCTTGCGTTGAGACGCTGGTGTAGCTCAGTTGGTAGAGCAGCTGATTTGTAATCAGCAGGTCGGGGG
>CAZBVV010000008.1:23981-39798 GCA_964495345.1 uncultured Eubacteriales bacterium | reverse complement strand
GCAAAACAATTGATATTGATACGCTAAAAACAACCGTTGAAACAGAAGAAACATCTGAATATTCTGTTGTCGGCGAATACAACTACACCTATGCCGACACCGACACCACCGCATCAACAAAAATAACCTCACATTCATCATATTTTGAGTCTGCGGACTATACTTATGACAGAACAGACTACTACGAATATGACGAATCGGGTAATATAACAACAATATCCCGATATTATGATATTGACGGCGAACAGGTGCTAATTCCATATTATCATTACGAATATGATGAAGCCGGTCAGCTTGTCCGTGAGGATATTTTTGAACAGTCAAAAACAATACTTTATGCGTATGATGCAGGCGGAAATATTCGTTCAAAAAAAGAATATGACCTTGCTTTGGGAAGCGAAGACGAAGAAACATTTTCTTTCCTCGAAATAACAGGGGATATGACGCCAAATGCCGTACATTCATACACATATGAGCAAGAGCTGTGGAATGATATTCTTGCAGGTTACACTTACACAAAAAACGGAAAAACACAAATAAGTACATATCTGTCATACGATATGATGGGGAATGTTACCGGGTACAACGGTCGTGAATACACATGGACAGCCGGCAGACAGCTTGAAAGTGCAACAACAGAAGACAACGACTTATGTAAGTATTATTATAACGAAAACGGTTATCTGACCAAAATAGAAATATACGAAGAGGGTTCAGACACTACCGAGGGGTGCTACCTGTATTCATGGGACGGCGACAAGCTCATATCAAGGAATATTGTATCCTTTGAGGGTGGTCTGTCGGGCTACATATCACGCCTTATTTACGATGCAGAAGACCAAGTGCAAGGATATACCCTATATACGTACGAGTTAGATACTCTGACAGAATATAAAACCTACCTGTACCGTAAGGATCTGCAAGGAAACATAACCGGAATTATCGATGCAGAAACCGGTGAACTGTTAGCTGATATTACATATGATGCCTACGGTAATGTGCAGCTTATAACCGATGGCAGTATTGGAGCTGCAGTCAAAGCGATATTCGCAATTGTTTTCTCACCGTTACTGTATAGGGAATATTTGTATACAAACCTCGGCGGTGAATATACTTACTACCTCGGCTCTCGCTTCTATGTCCCACAGCTCGGCAGATTTCTTAATGCGGATAAACATACCGATACAGAGACCGGTGTTCTCGGCACGAATATGTACGCCTATTGCAACAATAACCCGGTGATGTTTGTTGACCCCACAGGGGAAGCATTAAATGCAATAGCAAAAATACTAAATCTATTTACACGCATAATTCAAAGCATCTCTGCAGTTTTTTCAAAATCTTCTGTCGGCTCTGAAAAATCACCTTACGAACTTACTAATGGCGTATCCAAAACAGCAACCGCATTCGATTGTTGGTATTCGTGCAAAGTTGCAGGTGCAACAGATATTAATATTTCCACAACCACAAATGCAACAGTAACGGTTTACAAAAAAACGACTTTTGGAAAATCAAAAATTTACGAAACCACATCAAATAATGTATACTATGTTGCGAAGAATCATTACCTAAACACATACATTATACATATATCTATGCCAAAAAAAACTGCAGTCACTTGTAAGATAGCACAACATATAGATGTATACTATAATACAGATGGTGCAATATGGAAAGCTGATTCAGGAACACCAATTCCAATTTACACGATGTTATATCAAAAAAAATGGTATGTTAGTAAAGAAAATGTATCAGTTTTATATGAATATGTTGGCAACTCTAAATTTCTTGATTATCAAACAAATATAATGAATGGTTTAATATCTGTTAGCTCTGTTGCTATTTCAATATTTTTACCGGAAATGGTAAACATAGCCATATCTATAATTTCTACTGCTATAACCTTTTTTGGAGATCCTATAGATTTCAAAGCATCCACCTTGGATGAAATAACTGAAAAATCAGGATATGATAAAAATACCGGAAAACATTCTAGTGGTATCGTATTGACCGAATGTATATCACAGGGGCAAACATACTATTTTGTTGATAAATGGTCAGGAGGAACTATGTATGGTGAAGAAGGATATTGTGGATCATGGATAACAAGCAATTAAACAGATTTGATATTTTGTTGCTTTGTGTTGCACTTGTTTTTCAGTTTATATTTGCATGTATTCACATTTCAAGAACAATGTCAAACGGATTTGTTTATAGAACTTTAACTGAAATTATCATGATATCTGCAATACCAATAAGTATAATAAAAACCGAACGAAAAAAATCTAAAAAAGAAAAAATTATTATCACAACAATAACTGTTTTTCTCCTTGTTATTACAGTCTTAACTGATATTTTTATTTTATTTATTTTTTGATTTAAAAAAATCAGGAAAAAATCAGGGGACGGTTTTGTGATTGACGACACATTTTGATTATTGTCAATTATAATCTTGGCGGAGAGGGATATGCTGGTCCTCTCCCGTTCTCCTCGATTCAATGACAAGCGGTGCGTCAACGGTCAATTTCGATTACGATTCAATGGGCAATCTTATTGAATTATCACAGCAGGTAAGCGGACTTGTAAACGGCACATCAATGTCAAATCAGTACACATACACCAATGACCGTGTAACATCAATTACCCATAACGGATTTTCATATAATTTCACTTATGACGAGTGGGGTAATCAGCTGAAAAAGACAGGGGACGGTTCTGTGTCCTTTCTCTCTTGATGAAAAATAAACATAAGACATAGAACCGTCCCCTGTCTTATGTTTTTGTAAACAAATTGACATCGCAGAATATGATGTTTACAATTTAGTACAAGCAATTGGTTTTGATTATCTTTATGGAATTAGGACGGAATATTTAAATACAAAATACGATCCTTATTTTCATGGAACTTATCGAGACATAATCGCTAATGAAAATTGGAATATGTGTATGTAGGAGGCTTTTACTTATGAAAGATAAAACCATTTACAAACTGTTAATCGCCATACCTATAGTATTTTTTATAATTATATTCCTTGTTATCTCAATTTTAGTTGTTATGCGTATAGATGATTATAATGCACTAAAAACACTTGATACCGGTTATTCGGACAATGGAAATATTACATTAAACGGTAATTACTACCCGATTGATTTGGATTTTTGCTTTGATTCTGAAAAATATCATTTTAAAGGGATAAATACAGATAAAGCATATCACATAGAAACATCACGCAATATTATTCTTGCCGTTTTAAGAGATTATGCTGTTTATGAATCAATCGATGATCCTTATGGATATATAATAACTATGGAAACTAATAGTTTCGGTTTTTATGCTACATATTATTCGGATAATATGATTGAGCCGAACTATAACCAAAATAATATCCGACAGATTTTAATAGTATTTGCCCCTTTACAATATCCAAGTTCCGGGTATACAAAAAGTATATCTGAAAAAGAAACAATATCAAATATCTTCGATTGCATAGAAACAGGCGAAGATATAGATAACCTTTTAATAAATTGCGGCATCGAAATGTTAAACAATAATTATACTATTTGGGTTGATTATTCAGATTTTCCAATGTATCAATTAATCTACAGCAATATATTATCTGAGGATGACTCCGGAATTTACTAAAATGAAAATTACGGGACGGTTCGAAACCGCTGAAAAAGTGATTTATTGAAAATCTAAATTACGGGGCGGAGAGGGCTTTGCAGCTCCTCTCTGTCCTGCCAAAATCAGGTAACAGGCAAAACAGTATCGACAAAAGCATTTTCAAATTCTACAGTCGTTACAGAAGATGAAATTGAGTATTCAATCAGCAGTGATGTTGATATATCCGTCACAACAGACTGGTTCAGACGAACTGAAAGCAAAGAGATAACCGTTGATTCCGTAAAAACAAATACTTCTACAAAAAAGACAGGGGACGGTTCTGTGTCCTTTCTCTCTTGATAAAAAATAAACATAATACACAGAACCGTCCCCTGTCTTATTTCTTCCGAAAGTATGAGGTGCTTGATATGTTTTTCTTTAATAAAAAAAGCTGTTTAGTATTTCTTTCAGTGTTTATACTTGTGTTTTTTTCAGCGTGTCAATCTAATGACTCACTTGAAGAAGTTACATTAAGAAAAGATGATGAAATTGATATAAACTTTTCCGGACCGGTTTGTTCGTATGGAAAATATATTGTTGCAATTTGTCACAATAAAACAACCGCCAATGACGAAATTGCTATATTTGAAAAAGATACAAATTTGCTGATAAAAAAATATCAGACAAATAATGATGTTTCAATATTGAAACCTGTTGATAATGAAAATATTTGTTTTCTATGGTCAGATGATTATTTGTCTTATCACTTACTAAATTTTAAAACGGGCAAGATAAGTAAAATTACACCGGAATTGCAATCTGAGTACAATATATCGAGCATCAACCCATTCTTTATCCAAGATGATATTTTTATTGTGGCAACAACAACTATTCCCGGGCAGGGAGAACCGTTTTTTTCAATTTTCAAAAAAGTTGACAATGAATATATTAATATTGTTAAATATTGTACTCAATTTCAGTTTTTTAATAATTCATTATACGTTGACAGTAACAATGATGACATATTAAAAATTGATGCAAACGAAAATATCTCAACCTATAAAAACTTTCCGTTGGATTTAACAACAGCGTTGATAAAACAGAACAAGGTAGTAAGCAATACAAGTGGAGTATTTAAGATTACAGACATAGAAACGAATACTGTTGAATGGATTGCAGTAAGCCAATTTGAAAATATACCAAGTGCTATGACGTTTTATAATGATTCTTTGATTTTTTCTGATGTAGATGGGATTTTTCAATGGAATTTTAATACATACAAAATAGAAAAGATTTGCGAATATTCTTTTGGTAATTGCTCAATTTTTGATAACAGTATTTATTTTGAAGCAAATAACTCTATATTCAATTTGAATCTTAAGACAAATGAATTAACTCAAATTTGTTGACAAAAATCAGGAAAAATCAGGGGCAGTTCTGTGATTGGCTAAATCAACATTTATTTCAGGGGGCGAAGTTCTGTTTCTAAGCTTCAAGCATAGAACCGAACCGTCCGCTGATTGTCTAATCTGTCAGTTGGAGGTAAATATGAAAAACAAAAAAACACAAAAGCTTCTTTTAATATTCGGATGTATTTGTATTTTTATAACACTTTTAGTTGCAATACTTACAATGTGTGTTCATTCTGTCAGGTTTGCTATCGACAATGCTCCTGTATATACACCTAAGGGTGTTGCAAATAACTATACAGATGTCATGGGAATAAGTATTGATGAACACAGAATATGGGAATACAAGCTCAACGATAAAGAAGTAAAAATATTAAATAACGAAATAAATAACGGATATTGGCTCAAGGCAACAAGAGAGGAATATGAAGAAATCAAAGAAAGGTTTTTCACGATTACCTCGGATAATATAGTTCCCGAAAAAATGACAGAGAACATATATTATTGTTTGCTCAGACCGTCAACGAATGAGGTGTTCAAAATCCTTGAAGATAATGTTCTGTTAGGTTGGCACAGATATATTTTTATCTATGATTTCGAAACAGAAATGTATTGGTGTGTTTCAATGAGTGTATAAAAGAAAATCATGGGACGGTTTATTGATAGTTCCGGCAGGCAGGCTAACAACCTGTCTGTTTGATTTTTGTGTAATCATAACAAAAAACAAGGTGATAATTATACACCTTGTTATGAAAAAAGACTTGATTTTTTGGTTTTAATGATTTATTCTATTAATTGTAAAAGAATAATTATCCAACGAAAGGATGTATTTTTATGGACAAAAAAGTAAGAATCGGTGTTGTAGGTTGCGGCGGTATTGCCAATGGTAAGCACATGCCAAACCTTAAAATGATACCTGAAGTTGAAATGGTTGCATTCTGTGACATTATCCCCGAAAGAGCAGAAAAAGCTGCTAAAAAGTTCGGCACAGAGGATGCAAAAACATATACAGACTACAAAGAGCTGTTAAAGGATGAAACTATTGATGTTATCCATGTTTGTACTCCCAACCGTTCACACAGCTTTATCACTATTGATGCACTTGAATCAGGCAAGCACGTTATGTGCGAAAAGCCCATGGCAAAGACATATGCCGAAGCAAAGGCTATGTATGAGGCATCTGTAAGAACAGGTAAGCTTCTTTCTATCGGTTATCAGAACAGACAGTGCGGCGAAAACCTCTATGCAAAAGCTGTATGCGATGCAGGTGAAATCGGTGAAATTTACTACGCAAAGGCTGTTGCAATCCGCAGAAGAGCTGTTCCCACATGGGGTGTATTCCTTAACGAGTACGAGCAGGGCGGCGGTCCTCTTATCGACATCGGTACTCACGCTCTTGACCTTACTCTCTGGATGATGAACAATTACAAGCCTAAAATGGTTGTCGGTAACACATTCAGAAAGCTCGCAAATCAGACAAATACTGCTAACGCATGGGGTGATTGGGATCCCGAAAAGTTTACGGTTGAGGATTCTGCATTCGGCTATATCGTAATGGAAAACGGTGCAGTTGTTACACTTGAATCAAGCTGGGCACTCAATGTTGCAGAAGCAAGAGAGGCTTGTTTCGTTCTCTGCGGTGACAAGGGCGGTATTGATACTCTTGATGATATCCGTGTTAACTATGTAAAGAACGGCAGACAGTGTATTGAAAAGCCTAACATGGATTGCGGCGGTGTTGCATTCTATGAGGGTGATTCGGACGATAACGCATTTATCGATCAGCGTATATGGATTGATGCTGTTCTCGGTAAGCGTGAGCAGTGCGTAAAACCCGAACAGGCTATGGTTGTTACACAGATTCTTGAAGCAATTTACGAATCGGCAAAAACCGGTAAGCCTGTATATATCAACGAGGATTAATAGGAGAACATAATCATGATGACACTTGGTATGATTGAACATTGGAGCGAAGACGGCTTTAAACATATAGCCGATTTGGGTATGCACTATATCGAGCTTGACTATAACAACGGCAATAATCCAGATGACCTTGTTGCTCTCATTCCCGATCTTAAAAAATGGAGTGAGCAGTACGATGTAAAAGTTGGTGCAATCGGTCGTTGGGGCAGTGATAAAATTGATGCAGACGGCTTTATGATTGAGGAAGAACTCAAAAACACAGAAAAAATTATTGATGTTTGCGAAGCAATCGGCTGCCCTGTATTTATCACGGGTGTAAACTACAATGATGAGCAGTCCTTTGAGTGGAACTGCGATAAAGCTGTAAAATATCTTACTGCGGCTGTTTTTTACGGCAAAGCAAAGGGTGTTAAGGTTTGCTGCTATAACTGTGATTGGAATAACTTTGTCCGTGAGCCTAAAGCTTGGGCTGCAATTCTTACACAGGTTGACGGTCTTGGCATCAAATACGACCCCTCACATTGTATCACAGCAGGTAGCGGCAGATATATTGAGGAAATCAACGATTGGGCACATAAGTTCTGGCATTTCCATGTAAAGGGCACAATCGTTGTTGGTGATGACCATGTTGACGATCCGCCTGCAGGTCTTGATATGATTGATTGGCGTCAGATTATGGGACTCCTTTATGCTCACAAGTACGAGGGTATGCTTTCAATCGAGCCTCATTCTGCTGTATGGAGAAGCGGTGCACAGGGTGATTGGGGTATCACACTTACAAAGAATTATATTGAGCCGATGATATTCAAGGGGTAATAATATGAAATTAGCAGTACAGTTATATTCTCTGCGTGATATGGTTAAATGCGGAGAGGACTTTCTCAAAATTCTTGAAGAGGTTAAAAAATTAGGCTTTGACGGTGTCGAGTTCGCAGGCTATCACGGTCTTGATGCTGAAACTATCAAAGCAAAGCTTGACGAATTGGGACTTGTTGCTGTAGGTGCACATATCGGTCTTGACGATTATCTGCCCGAAAACATTGAAAAAACAGCAGCTTTCCATAAAACACTCGGTTGTCTTTACTGTGGCGTAGGCGGTGCAGCTCACGATACTGTTGAGGAATGTGAATATGCCGCTAATGTTCTTGCAAAGGGTAGTGACGTTATGGGTATTCCCACCTATTATCACAACCATACTGAGGAATTTACACCTCTTGCAAACGGCAAAACAGCTATGGAGATTTTTGCAGAGCGTACAAAGCTTGAGATAGATACATACTGGAGCTTCCACGCCGGTGTTGATAACTATAAATATATCACCGAGCATAAGGATGATATTCTTCTTGTGCATATCAAGGACGGTATCGACGGCAAGCCAATGGCTCTTACTGAGGGCAATAATGACCTTGATGCAATTATCAGAGCCGTTAAGGATACAGGTATTGAATGGGTTATTCTTGAAAATGACGATCCCGTACCCGATGGTCTTTCCGATGTTGCAAGAAGTATGAAATACTTAAAATCAGTAAAATAATCAGCGAGGTAAAAACATGAAACTTGGTGTATTTACAACACTTCTGAGCAATCTTTCATTTGAAGAAGCTCTTAAATATTTTAAATCGTTAGGCATTGAAATGGTGGAAATCGGCTGCGGCGGATATCCCGGTAACGCTCATGCAAACCCTGAAATTCTGCTTAATGATGAAAAAGCTCTTGAAAATTTCAAGGCACTTATCAAAAAGTATGATGTGGAAATCAGTGCATTGAGCTGTCACGGCAACCCCGTGCATCCCGATAAGGCAACAGCAAAGTATTTTGACGATGCTATCAAAAATACAATTCTTCTTGCGGAAAAATTGGGTATTCATCAGATAAATACATTCTCCGGCTGTCCCGGTGACTGCGAAACTGCAAAATATCCCAACTGGGTTACTTGCCCTTGGCCCGACGATTTCGGTAAAATCCTTGATTGGCAATGGAATGAGGTTCTTATTCCTTATTGGAAAAAGACTGTTGAATTTGCAAAGGCTCATGGCGTTAATAAGATTGCATTTGAAATGCATCCCGGATTCTGTGTTTATAATACAGATACAATGCTTCGCATCCGTGAGGCGGTAGGTCCTGAGCTTGGTGCAAACTTTGACCCCAGCCACCTTATCTGGCAGGGAATGGATCCCGTTGCAGTTATCAGAGCATTGGGTGACGCTATTTTCCATGTTCACGCAAAGGATACAAAGCTTGATAAGTACAATATCGCAAAAACAGGTGTGCTTGATACAAAGCCTTATGCCGATGAAATCAACAGAGCTTGGATTTTCCGCAGTGTGGGTTACGGCAACGACGAAGTGTATTGGAAAGATATCGTAAGCAATCTTCGTCTTGTGGGCTATGACCATGTGCTTTCAATCGAGCATGAGGATTCACTTATGAGCCAGAATGAAGGTCTTACAAAGGCTGTTGAGATGCTTCAGCGTGTGCTTATTAAAGAAAGCCCTGCCGAAATGTGGTGGGCGTAAATCTGATATTACAAACCGTATTTTGAAACACGGTTTCAGATTGTCGGTGAAGTGACAAGACCATATATAAAGCAGAATATCAAAGATTATATTGCTTAAAACAGAATAAGATGTAAAAAAAAGATAATGGATGTACGTGTTAAGCATATCCATTATCTTTATTTGTTTTTTGTATTTTTGCCCGCTCAAAGCATCTTTGTACACATTATGTCAACACACGACTGTCGGCTATGTCAGTAATGTTTTATATATTAACAATGTTATTTGATTTTCCATGCAAGATCTTTAAGGAAAAGCTCTTCCTCAAGTTTTTCCGGCGTGGAATCTTTAGTGATATGCACAAATTCAATGTCCATCATTCTTGCCCAATCACGCATCTGCTGAGCAGAAACGTCATAGCTGAGTACCGTATGGTGTGCACCGCCTGCCATAATCCAGCATTCAACACCTGTTGTAAGATCGGGCATAGCTCTCCACATAACTCGTGCAACAGGGAGATTCGGCATAGGCATAATGGGCTTTACACATTCAATATCCTGGCATATAAGACGGAGTCTGCCGCCCATATCAACAAGGCTTACAACGATTGCATCACCTGCTTTGCCTTCAAAAACAAGTCTGGCAGGGTCTTTTTCGTTCATACCTATACCAAGATGATGTGTTTCGATTCTGGGCTTGTCCTGTGCAAGTGAAGGACAGACTTCAAGCATGTGAGCACCAAGCGAATATTCCTGACCTTCTGCAAGGTGATATGTATAATCTTCCATAAATGCAGAAGCACCGTTACCGTCTTTACCCATAGCCTTGATAATGGCTGTCATAGCGGCAACTTTCCAGTCACCCTCACCACCGTAACCGTAGCCCTGTGCCATTAAATGCTGACTTGCAAGACCGGGAAGCTGTTCCATTCCGTAAAGATCCTGGAATGTATTTGAAAATGCCATGCAACCTTCTGCATCAAGCATTTTCTTCATCGCAATTTCTTCCCTTGCCTGGTAACGGATAGCATCAGCATTATCTGTTGCTATTTCGTATTTTGCTGTGTATGTCTTAATAAGCTCGTCAATTTCTGCCTCAGTGACGTTGCTCATTTCTTTAACAAGGTCACCGACAGCCCATGTGTTGACCTGCCAACCGAGTTTTGTCTGAACTTCAACTTTGTCACCCTCAGTAACAGCAACCTCTCTCATGTTGTCACCGAAACGCATGACTTTCATATTCTTGGAAACAGCTACACCTATGGCAGCTTTCATCCAGTCTCCGATTTTATTAAGCACTTTTTCATTTTTCCAATAACCGGCGATCACTTTACGGGGCATACGAAGTCTTGCCGCAATAAAACCGTGTTCACGGTCACCGTGGGCAGCCTGATTGAGATTCATAAAATCCATATCAATCTCGTCATTGGGAATTTCTTTATTGTACTGTGTTGCAAAATGGCAGTAGGGCTTTTGAAGTGAAGCCAGACCGTTTATCCACATCTTGCTTGGTGAAAACGTATGACACCATGTAATGATGCCCGCACATGAATCATCATAATTTGCTTCTTTGACGATGTCGGTAATTTCCTTGTTTGTTTTAGCCGTAACCTTGTAAACAAGGGGGAAAGGAAGATATTTGCTCATTTCCTGAGCCATTTCCTTTGCTCTTTCTTCAACGGTTTCAAGTACCTGTGTACCATAAAGATACTGAGAGCCGACAACAAACCAGAATTTATAGTTTTTATTCATTCAAAATCCCTCTATTTTTTATAATGATTAAAAATATTGTACCATATGTAAGGAGCTATTGCAAGCATATAGACTGAAAAATAGTACTAAATATCTAACAAAAAGGGGACGGCTCTGTAAACTGCAGATTCGTCCCCGATAATGTTTTTTTTGCTGAATTATTTTCTGAATTTTAAAAATAACGGTAAAAAGTGCTTCTGGCAAAATGCAACCGCAAAAGCAAAGCAATAATTCATCGTTATGCTTCCGCTTGTTATAATCTTTCTTATAATTTCATTTGCTTTGCCGCTTTGCTTTCTGCAAAGTGCATTTTTTACATCTGCATCAGTTATAATTCTTTTAATTTCTTCTTTTTTTGCTTTTGTTGATAACTTGCAATTATCCGCAAATAGCACAGTCATGCAAGAGAGGATATTTTTAAGAAACATGAAATCAGCAGCAGCCTTATTTTCGCAAAGATTACAGAAATATGAATTGATAATTTTGCAGGCGTCAAATTTTTCGGGAATATAGCCTGAAATAAGACTTACCGATTTATCAATATTGTAATTGTACAACACATTCGGTATTGTTTTAACCTGTGGTTCAAAGCTGAGTACCTCTGCATTGAAAATCCTGTCTTCGCCGTAGCGGTAATCTTTAAAGCGGATATTTTTTTTGTTCAAAAACTCTCTTTTGAATGCTTTGTTCCATACCTGATTAAGAAGATTGTTTTTGTAATACTCGTCAACCGTAAAAGGGGAGGAGAGTGAGTAAATTTTATCTTCAGCTCTGCCGAAAAAACATTGTTTAAAGCCGAAAATTAATATGTCTGCATCAAGATTTGCTGATATAACACCACAAGCATTATCGGTAAAGGTATCGTCGCTGTCAATAAACATTAAAAAATCGCCCTTTGCAATATCAATGCCTGCATTTCTTGCGGCAGCAGGACCGGAATTTTCTTGACGTATACTTTGTACTGAAGGATATTTTTTGCAAAGCTCGGTAATGATTTGAGGTGTGTTATCAGTTGAACCGTCATCAATGATTATAATTTCAGCATTTTTAAATAAAACAGCGGAAGATACCGCTGTTTCAAGTGTATCGGCACAGTTGTATGCCGGTATGATTATGCTTAAAAGCATAGCAGTATCCTCCGTTATTTGTCAAACAGCTGATAGATGCTGTTTTTAATTTTTATGTTGTAGTAGTCAAGGCTGTCGCAAGTCTTGACGTGCTTTTTCTGGCTTACGATTGCATCAACAATATCTTCCGTACCGGTAAGCATTTCGTTGTATTTTTCAAGATGCCTTTCAAAAATAAGGTCAAGCCCCAACGCCTTTGCTTCCCACAAAACCATGCCTTGTCCCTCATGTCTTGACGTCAGAATCAGTGCGTCCATTTGTGTCATATAAGGGTACGGATTGTCAACTGCAGGGATAACCGTTACGTATTCATTTAATGATTGTTCCTGCAGCTGCTGTGAAATTTTTAATTCCTCAGGACCGCCGCCAAGCAAATAAAGATGTATATCGGGGCGTTTATTTACAGCCCTTGCAAAATAGTCAAGTAAAATGTCAATACCTTTCTGGTAAGTAAATCTGCCTACAAATATAAAGTTTGTTATATCCGGTTCAACGGTAAAATCAACTTTTTCTTTACTTTTTTGGATAAGATTCAATGTATTAATAGAGTTTGGTATAACTGTAATTTTTTTGTTTTTAATGCCCGTCATATATCTGAAAGGCTCAACAATTCCTTTTGAAACAGCAACAAACTCATCATAAAGGTCAAATTTACTTTTAAAGCTTTTCCATAAAATACGGTATTTTGCGGAATTTTTGTGTTCGATTTCAATGTCGTTGTGAATCCACATTATTCGCTTTTTTGCTTTTACCGCAAGAGTGCAGAGTGCACACTCGTTACTGTAGCTGTTGTAATCTATTGCAAGGTCGTATTCCTTGTCGGGCAGATTGTAGCTGAACATCTTTTGCAACAACGAAAAATTGACAACTCTGTTAAGATAGAACAACGGTTTAAAGACATATACGTTAACGTGTTTCAAATCATCGAATGTGCATATTTCGGGCTCAGCAAACAGGAATAAATCCACCTCGTAGCTTGATAAATCCATGTTTGTAAGCAGATTCAGCAGTGAACGCTGTATTCCGCCTATGCCCAGATCTTTTTGGAAAATGGCAATTTTTTTCATCGTTTGGGAGAAATACCGCTGATGATAGCCTGGTTGCCGAGACCTGTGTCCATATTGAACCACAACAATCTTTCTGCTCCGTTTTTGTCAAGGAGCTTGATGATGATTTTTTTGTTGTCATCAATATAGTTAGCATCAAGAACTCTGTATTCCGATTTTGCAAAAATCTTTCTTACAGTATCAAAATCAGCCTTTACATATTCCTCCATGTTGTCGGAAACGAAAAGCACGTCACCGCAGATATGGTTGATGAATGCAAGAAGAAGCTTCTGATCCTGGTCGAATTTAAGGTTTGAATATCTCAGGAAGAAAACATCCGGGTCATTAAGAAATACTCTGTGGTTGAGCTGACGGCGGAATATTGAGTTGTTCATAGCATTCTGAGCAGAGGGAAGCTCAACACCGATACCCATTTTATTGTAGAATTTGCCTGTGTATTTAAGGTCAACGTCACAGCTGATACGGCAAGCATCAACCTTGCCGAATGCAGCACCCAAAGGCACACCGCAACCTAAAATGAGCTTGTCACCGCAGCATTCTCTGAGGAATTCCATAGCTTCGCACATGATAGTGCCTCTTGTTTTGTTGTTACGGGGCATCATACACTCGCTGTAAAGGAAGTCAAGCTTAACCATGTCGTAACCCCACTCGTTAAGTACAACATCAAAGGAATGCTTGATATGCTCTCTTACCTCGGGATTGTAAATGTCAAGTGTGAAAGCACCGCCCCAACCCTGACAGCCGAGCTGAGGTCTGCCTTTTTCGTCTTTTATAACCCAATCGGGATGCTCTTTGTATGTTCTTGACTTAATCTGCACGTTGAAAGGAGCAAGCCATATACCTGCCATATATCCCTTTTCGTGGATTTTATCTGCAATATATTTCATTCCGTGAGGGAACTTTTCGCAAGGGTCAAGCCAGTCACCGACAAAGGTTTCGTAGCCGTCGTCAACCTGGAAAATATTAACGTTTTCCTGTACGGTATCCATGGCGTTAAGGTCACGGAGAATGATTTTTTCGTCAATCTTCTGGAAATAGTTATACCATGATGTATAACCGGAAAGATGTTCAATTTCGGGCTTTTTAACACCCATAAGGTCAAAGTATTTATCAAAAACTTCATCTTCCGTGCCGCTGAGAATTACAACCTCACCAAGCTCATAGTCGGAATCAATGGTAAGCCCCTCAACGTCTTTTCTGATGTAAAGAGTGTTAAGGTTCATATCCGCACCGATGATTGTATAAGCCTCTTTTTCGGAAAGAGAGCCGATAAACAGGAACTTTTCAACGTTTTTGATGTATGTATAACAATGGCTGTGGAAACAACCCTTTTTTGTTTCGGGCTTGCAAAGCCACATATCGGAAGCAAGACCTGCAAATTTATCAGCTTTGAGAGTTCTTATCCATTCCTGCATAGAATCCTGCATATCGGACTTTACATATTCTCTTGATGTAGACCATGACTGATAACCGTTTGCAAAGAATCTGTCGTTAACATCAAAAGCGTGCTCAAAATCAAATCTTGCCCAAACGAGTTCAACCTCTGCCTTGGGCTTGAGAGTAAGCTTTATTGAGCTGTCGGTAACGCTGTATTCGGCATCAAGATATTCACTTGTTTTGCCCTCAAGAAGCATATCCGTACCGTTGTATTTGTAGTAACAGTAAAATTTTGCATTGTTCATATATATCCGCTCCTTAGTTGTTTTATTTTAATTAATTCTATTATGCAATATTTTATTTGTGATGTCAAGGATGACAGCTTAAATAGTTAATAATCACTTTTTAAATCCGAATACAGCAAGCCGCAATTAAAAAAATAATTGTCTGCTTCTCGGTGGAACAGCTCAATAGTTCCTACAGTCTTGTCTGTGCTTTTGTCGGTTATGCTCCAACGAACAAATCCTTTTCTGCTATATTCCCAATGCCAATAGTTTATTGCTTCGGACATCCTTTGTTCAGTAGTGTAATAAGAATCGTCACCGCCGCAGTTGTCGCTGTTGAAAAAGGAATAGCATTTATGTCAGAATATTCTTCCAAAAGAGCAGAACAATCATTAAGTTCTGCATATCTCAGAATATATCACTTGTTTTCAAAAGTCGGTACAAGTGTGTATACATCATTCATGGTGGTTTATCCTTAAATCTTTTCTTTAACAGTTTTTATTGATGCTATAAGTTTTCTTCTTATTGTTCCGCACTTGTTTTGCGATATACTCGCTATGCTTTAGTGAATATCGCAAATTCCGTAAGGAATTTATATCACTGTGTTGTGCGACAAAGTAGCACAATACACTCTATGTGCCGTGTGTGAGGAAACATATCAAAGGGTCTGCAGGCTTTTACTTTATATCCCTTTTTCGTAAGATAATACACATCCCTTGCCTGTGTTTCGATATCACAGGAAATATAAACTATCTTTTCAGGATTCAGAATCAGCAACGA
>CAZBVV010000008.1:0-23881 GCA_964495345.1 uncultured Eubacteriales bacterium | reverse complement strand
ATACCGCAGTATGCATCAATAACTCTCTCTTTGCCTGTAAGAGAAGCAAGATTTATGGCACAGTTGTAAAGCTTTTCCGTTTGAACGGGATTAATCTGATAAAATGATTTTGGCGATATTCTGAATCTTTTCCCGCAAAGAATATCCTCAATATAGCCCTTGCCGTAAAGAACTTTCTGGCTGTCACCTAAAACCATGCTTGTGAATTTGTTGTTGATATTTTGTACTATCGTTGTTATTTCGGGATGTATCTTCAGGAGCTTTTCAATAAAATGATTTTTACCGGGGAATACGGGTGTTGACGTTACCATAACAACCATAATTTCACCTGTTGCAAAGCCACGTCTTATCAGTACATGACGTAAAAAGCCCTTGCAGGTGTGTTCGTTGTATGCGGTGAGCTTAAAATCTATAAGCAGATTGCGGATTGTTACAATAATTTCATCAGCAGTTTTATCTTCAAGCATACAGGAGTCAATTTTAACTATGTTGTGAGTGCTTGACTGATATACACCCGAGATTATCATTCCGCTTCTTGTTGTGCCGAAAGCGGCAGAAACCTTGTTTCTGTAGTTATAGGGATTTTCCATACCCTCAATGGGTGCAACACGGCAGTATTTGCCGAAAAGCTTAACAACCTTAGCCTGCTTGAATGCTTTTTGACGCTCATAATCCATATTCTGAAGCTGACATCCGCCGCATTTGCCTGCAACTGCACATCCGATTGATTCTTTTTTGGTTTTTTTACTCATAATTAAAATTCCGTTCCGTTTATTTGTAAACTTATAATATCACAGGATGATGTGATTTTCAATTAATTTAAAACAAAATTTATATATTAAAGATTGCAAACTGATTTTTTATGTGCTAAAATGAACTTAATATGGGGTTGTATAATCTTCCCGTGTTAAAACAGCAAAAATACAAACGGAGGTTTGTTTATGAAATATAATCTTCAAAAGAAAAATTACAGAAATTTCAAGGTTTTCAGGGACAACATTCTTGAACCGAGAGCGTATTTTATTCCGTTCAAAACTCTTGACGGTGCAAAGTCTACTGATGTCAGACGTGAAAGATACGGTTCGGATATTGTTGAATGTTTATCAGGTGAATGGGATTTTAAGTTTTTCCGTCATTGTGACAAAATACCCGATACACTTGATACTGCAAGCGTAAGATTTGATAAGCTTGAAGTTCCCTCAACATGGCAGAGAAAAGGCTATATGGAGCCTGTTTATCTTAACTGTCCTTATGAGTTCCAGCTCACTCCTCCTGCTGTTCCGGAGGATATGACAGCAGGTATTTACAGAAAAAGATTTACAGTTGAGGATATGGATAAAAATTATATTCTCACATTCCTCGGTTATGCAAATAATATCGAGGTTTATGTCAACGGCAGTTATATAGGCTATTCCGAAGGCTCACACAATACGGCTGAGTTTGATATTACAAGCAAGCTTGTTGACGGTGTAAACGAACTTGTTGTGCTTATGTACAGATGGTGCGTCGGTACATATCTTGAATGTCAGGATATGTTCCGTGAAACAGGCATTTTCAGAGATGTTCTTCTTTCTTCATACGATAAATCATATATTTATGATTACGCTGTTTCATCTGTTAAAAACGGTGACAAATACGATATGACTTGTGCAGTTGACGTGCCTGCTTACGGCGAAAACTGTACGGTTAAGGTTTCACTTTTTGACGGCGAAAATGAAATTGTGTCTGAAGAAAAGAAAGCTTCACAGAAGATGAGTTTCAGCTTTGACGGTCTTGATGTTACTGAATGGAATGCCGAAATTCCCACAATTTATACTCTCTTTATAACTCTTTATCAGAACGGTGAAGAGGTTATGTCACTTCGCAGTTATACAGGTTTCAAAACTGTAGAAATCAAAGGTAACGTATTTTATTTCAACGGCAAAAAGATTAAGTTCAAAGGCGTAAATCATCACGATTCACACCCTGTTACAGGCTATGCCATGAGTCATGAGGATCTGGAAAAAGATATTAAACTCATGAAAGAGCTTAACGTTAATGCGGTAAGAACATCGCATTATCCTCCCGATCCGTTCTTCCTCACACTTTGTGACCTTTACGGACTTTATGTTGTTGATGAGGCAGATATTGAAACTCACGGTGCTTGGGAAGTATGTTATGAGGACAACAACGGCATAAGTAACAATCTTAAATGGCAGCACCATTACGTTGACAGGGTAATGAGAATGTACAAGCGTGACAGAAATCATACATCAGTTACAATGTGGTCGTTGGGCAACGAAGCAGGCGGTTACAAATGTCAGGATAAGTGCTATGCTTATCTTAAAGCACAGGGTACACCTATCCCCGTTCATTATGAGGGTGTTGTAAGAACAAAAAGAGTTGCTTACGATGTCGTATCTGAAATGTATACACATCAGGACGATGTTGAAAAAATCGGTAAGTGCATCTATAAAGGCGAGGGAAGATACGAGGGTAAACGCTTAGTCGGACTCAGCTCCGTAATTAAAAATTATAAAGAAAAACCTTTCTTCCTTTGTGAATATGCTCATGCTATGGGTGTCGGTCCCGGTGCTATGCAGGAATATTGGGATTTAATCTATAAGTATGATAATCTTATGGGCGGATGTATCTGGGAATGGTGCGACCATGCCGTTTACCATGAAGAGGGTGACGAAAAATATCCCTTTAAGTACACATACGGCGGTGACCATAAGGAGAAAAGGCACGACGGCAATTTCTGTGTTGACGGTCTTGTATATCCCGACAGAACACTTCATACTGGCGCAAAGCAGATGAAAGAGATTTACCGTCCTCTTATCGCAACTCATATTGAGGATAAAACCTTTGCGTTTACAAATACAAACAGATTTAAAAACAGCTCCTATCTTACCGTAAAATGGGTGCTTGAACAGAACGGCGTTGCTTGTGAAAACGGCGAAACAGTACTTGATATTGCTCCTGAAGAGACAGTTGAGGTTGACGTTCATTTCAGAGATATTGACACGGCAAACGATTACACGGTTTCATTTATTTGCTTTGATGGAGATAGGGAAGTATCAAGAGAGCAGTTGACTCTTAATGATGTTCCCGTATCCTATGAGCTTAGCCGCAAAGGTAAAATTTGTGTTGAATCCGACGGTGAAACTGCAAAAGTAATCTTCCTTGGCGGTGAAGCCGTGTTCAACTGTAAAGACGGCAATCTTATCTCACTTAAAAAGAACGGCGCTGAATATATCAATCAGAATCCTGCGTGCGGTACAAGAGGTTTTGTTCCCAATGTTTTCAGAGCACCTCTTGATAACGACAGACCTTTCAAGGATATGTGGAGCGAAATAAAGCTTGACGATGTTACCGTTGTACCCGACGGATTTGACGTTTGCATAGACGGCAGCGTTGCATCAGTTGTAGCCATTTACAACATCAAAGGCGGCAAAAAAGATTTATTTGAATGTATGGTTTTCTATAAAATTGCTCCCAACGGTGATATGAGAGTAACAGCAATGCTTAACAAGGTTGTTGACATGAATGTTGAACTCCCCAGATTCGGTATGACTGTTGAGCTTAAACCCGAATTCAGAAAAGTTCAGTATTACGGCAGAGGTCCTGTTGAGAATCTTCCCGATTTCAAAATTCAGGCACCTATGGGTGTTTATAAAGACAAGGTAGAGAATATGAACGAGCCGTATATCTATCCTCAGGACAACGGCGAGCATTGTGACGTAAAATGGCTTCGTATATATGATGATAAGGGTCACTCATTCTTTGTTCATGCCGAAGAGCATTTTGCTTTCAATGTTCACGATTATACACCTAAGGCTCTTTATGAAGCAAAACATCAGGAACAGCTTAAAAGAGCAAACTCCACCGTACTTACTGTTGACGGCTATTTAAGAGGTACAGGTACAGGCAGCTGCGGACCTAAAACTCTTGATAAATACAAAATAGACGAAGACAGCAGACTTATTTACGATTTTACTATTGTAACGGAGTGATTTTAATGGCAGAAATTGCACTTGTCTGTGCCGGTGAAGTTAAGGATTTGAGAGTCTCTGTTTTTTCCGATGAACAGGGTTATCCCGAAGCTAAACTGTTTGATAAACATGAAGACGTTGCAAAATACCTTGCTGTGAAAGAAAACGGTGAGGTTATAGGTTGCGGCAGATTTTATAAAGAAAACGAAACGGATTATCATATTGATAATATTGCGTTTTCAAAAGCTATGCGAGGTAAAGGCATGGGCAGAGAGCTTGTTTCTGCCCTGGTTACCCATTGTAAACAATCAGGAGCACAGCGTGTTACCGTAAATGCTCAGAGCTATGCCGTTGCATTTTATGAAAAATGCGGTTTTGCAGTATGCGGTTGTGAATATACCGATGAAAACCGCAAAAATGTTCCCATGGTGATTTCTTTTGAGTTTGACGGTTGCACCTATCTTGAAGCGGATAATTCTCTTGATGCTTTTTATGTAAGAAAGTCATTCGATGCCGATAATATTGCATCTGCAGTTGTAAGAATCAATACACTTGGCTTTGTCGTGCCTTATTTCAACGGCAAAAAGCTTACGGATGAGATGTATATTCCTGCATGGACAAACTATGCAAAGCGTGATTTTTCACAGGCAACTTATCCTATTTTTGATACAATGACACAGAGAAGATATTATCTTGATTATGATGTAACTTCTCTTATCGGTGACGGTAAAAACGTTCTTGCGCTTCATGTTGGTAACGGCTGGTACGGTACTCATCTTGTGGGCGGCGGAGAGCGTATGCCCAAATGGGGTAATAAAAAGGTTATTTTTAAGATAATTCTTACCATGAAAGACGGCTCTGTAAAAGAGATTAACTCCGACGCATCAGCACTTTATAAAGAAAGCTATATAAAGGTTACAAATATTTATAACAACGAAACAATCGACGGCAGAGATTACGATAATGACGTATTTTCTGTTGGCTATAATGATTCATCGTGGCTTAATATGACTGTAACCGATTCCGAAGCGGTTGTTATGAGCCGTCAGGATTTTTCCGGTGATACTGTTGCATACTCCCTTGAGCCAAAGCTTATTGCAGATGACGAAAAAGGCAAGCTTTATGACCTTACACTTGATGTTTCGGGCTTGTGGGTTATTAAGTTCGGTGATGATGCTTCGGCAGGGGATAAAGCAGTAATAACTATGGCTGAAAGAATTGACGAAAACGGAGATTTTATGCTTCGTCACACAGGCGGAGATTTCCGTTTACAGCAGGATGTTTACATCTGCGGTGAAAATATGCGTCAGTTTAAGCCACTTTTTACATGGCGTGCAGGCAGATACATAAGAGTAGAGGGAAATGCAACGCTTGAACGGTTTGACGTTGTATATTCTCCCGTACCTGTTGTTGCAGAGCTTAAAACGGAAAACGAAATTCTTGCATGGCTCTTTGAGGCTTATTGCAGAACGCAGAACTGCAACATTCACGGCATGATTCCCTCAGATTGTCCCCACCGTGAGCGTTTAGGCTATACAGGTGACGGTCAGCTTTGTTGCGGTGCAGGTATGACAATTTTCGACAGCGAAAAAATGTACAGAAAATGGATGGACGATATTGCCGACTGTCAGGATATATACAACGGTCACGTTCAGCATACAGCACCTTTCTACGGCGGCGGCGGAGGTCCCGGAGGATGGGGCGGAGCTATGGTAATCGTTCCGTGGACATTCTATAAAAAATTCGGTGATATTTCAGTTCTCAGTAAATATTACAACAGAATGCTCAAATATCTTGACTATATGCAGGCACACTCCGATGATAATATAGTTGTGCGAGAAGAAGAACTTGGCTGGTGTCTCGGTGATTGGTGTCCGCCTGATAACGACGTTCGTATTCCTTGTGAATTTGTCAATACATATTTCTATCTCAAATGCATTGATATGACGATGAAAAGTTCCGCAATACTCGGCAAAACAGCGGACGCCAAAGCACTTGAAGAAAGATTTTTTGAGGTATCGGATTCATTTGTAAAAGCTTTTTACAATGAGGAAACGGGCTCATTCTGTGACGGTGTACAGGGTGCTGATGCATTTGCACTTGATTTAGGTTTAGGTGATGAACGCACCGAAGAAAATCTTGTAAAACACTATACGGAACTCGGTCATCTTGATACGGGCATATTCGGTACGGATATTGTTGTTCGTGTGTTGTTTGAAAAAGGCTACGGCTCTCTTGCATGGCTTATGCTTACGAATGAATCCGAAGTTTCATTCGGATTCATGAAAAATCACGGTGCAACCACACTCTGGGAAAATTGGGACGGCTGTGATTCTCTTTCACATCCCATGTTCGGTGCTGTTAATGAATATATTTTTACATATATTCTCGGCATAAAACAATGTGAGGACAGTACAGGCTATGAAAAAATTAAAATAGAGCCTGCCAATATACCCGAAAGCGGTAATATTTCCGGTTCACTTATTACAAAGAACGGCAGAATCAGCGTATCCGTTACATATACCGACGGTATAAGATGCGTAAAATATTCTGCTGACAAAAGTATAACAATTTGCGATTAAGGGGGCGCGACAGCATATGAAAAAGAAGGATTATAAAGTATATAAATGTCCTCACTGTTCCTGTGAATACTATGACAAAACTGCAAAAAAAGGCAGAAAAGTAGGCAATCCCATATTGGAATGTCCCGAGTGCGGCAAAAAATCATACCGCAGCTCTATTTCAGAGCCTGCCCTTATCAGTGCGGAAAAGTTTTTCGGTATTCGTTTCTCATCCCGCTACGGTAATATGCGTATTGCTTTAATTCTTATTTACGCCGCATTTCTCTTTGTTATACTTGTAAAAAAAGAGCTTGTGTTGGGTGTTGGTTTGGTAGGGCTTTCCGTTGCACTTTACGCTATGTATGAGCTTATAAGGATTTCTCACAGAAGAAAGTATTTAAAATCCGAATCATACAATAAAGAAATAGAGCTGTCCATGAAACGCCTTTCCAATATCAGCTATGCGGCGAGGGTTATAAAAGACCAGGGTATAGATGCCGAAAGCGTATATTATTATGAACTCAAAAATAAAAGTGAAGAGGCTGATGAAAAATGAAGAAATCAGTAATAAGTATCCTTGTCAGTATTATCCTTATTGCCTCATTTTCGTGCATAGGAGTTTACGGTGCATCGTCCGAAGCGGTTGCGGCGGTACATTTTGATTTGTACCCCAATACAGACGGTACTCTTGATGTTGTTGAAACATGGAATATTGAGTACGGCGGCACAGGTGAGGGCTTTACAAGATGGATAGATTCCGATAGCGGACTTGCCGATTTAATGAAGTATGATTCAATAAGTGATGTGGCAGTTAAAATAAACGGTGAAACTGTTTCAGAGGATTCCACCCAAACCCATTACTACAAATACGGCAATTCATCAGACGGTGTCAGTTTTAATATTATTATCACATCACCCTCGGCAGTTGAAACAAAGGAATATACCGTATCCTACACAGTAAACGGAGCTTTGAAAAAACAGGGCGGTGACGTACGCTGTTCGTATATGCTTATAGGTAACACATTCAGATATACCTGTAACAACGTAACCGCATCTGTTTATATGCCCGACGGTGTTGATATTTCGGATATGGTTGTTAATGATGAAGCACAGGTGCTTATTAATGATTCTGTTGCCGATTACAATACAGGCAGAGTATATTCAACATTTTCCGTTGATATCTCCATGCCCGATGATGCTTTTGACACGTCTGTAATGCCGTCATATTCAGCATTAAAAAATGCCCTCAAAAGCTTCGGACAGGCTCTTTTGAGCGTTCTTTACATTGTAGTTGCCATAGCTGTCGCATTGGCTGTGATTGTATTTACTCTTTTCTATGAAAAAATCATAAGATTCGCCACCGAAAATAAGGCAAAAAAGAGTAATGCCCAGGCACCGGAGTCATTACCCGAGGGATTTTCAGCCTGTAAAGTATATAAAATGCTTGACCCCTATTCAAGAATCAATCCCCGACATACCACCAAGAAAATACCGTCACTTTTCGCTATGGCAATTCTTGAATGTATTGAAAAGGGCTACATCGTGGAGAAAGATAAGGATTTGATTGTTGGTATTCCCGATTCCGAAGAAGACGCATATCTTATGAGCGTGCTTAATTTCCTTATCATGTTCTGCGAAAAAAAGCACAACAGATATGTTATCACTGCGGATATTTGCGATAAGATTGAAAACGAATGTATGTCAAATTACGATTCGATTGCAAATTATCTTTGCTCGTTCTATGCTCTTATTCCCGATATGGATTCAAAATTCCTTAAAAACGAGGATAACAGCAAAGCTTATGAAAACTGTTATCTCCTTAAAAATGCAATTAAAAAAGACGGTGTTAAATGTACTTTTGCACAGGGTATTACAGATGTGCTTTCAGGTGCAAAAACTGCCGATAAACAGATTTTTGCTATGATGTATACATCAAAGATTTTTGAGTCAAACGGCAGAGATTGTGCAGCTGCTTTATCCGAAGCCGTTGGTGCGATGTATGATGTTTTTGTAAAGTCAAAGTAATATGGAAAATAAAATTGTTGAATGTGTACCAAATATCAGCGAGGGCAGAAATGCAGCAGTTGTTGCCGAATGTGTAAATGCAGTCGCATCTGTTGACGGTGTAAAAGTTCTTAATTTTACATCGGATTACGACCATAACAGGTCGGTAATAACCTTTATCGGTAATCCCGAAGCAGTAAGTGAAGCGGCTGTCCGTCTTTGTAAAAAAGCAGCAGAGCTTATAGACCTTACAAAGCATTCAGGTGAGCATCCCCGTATGGGGGCGGTTGATGTTATACCCTTTATTCCCATTAAAAATGCGGATATGACCGAGGTAACAGAGCTTGCAAAAAACACAGGCAAACGCATTTGTGAAGAGGCGGGGATACCTGTTTATCTTTATGAAAATGCCGCAACAGCTCCTCACAGACGCAATCTTGCAGATGTAAGACGAGGTCAGTTTGAGGGACTGTGTGAAAAAACAAAGCTCCCCGAATGGCAACCGGATTTCGGTGAGGGGTATCATAAAACTGCAGGCATTTCTATTGTCGGTGCAAGAGAATTTTTAATTGCTTTCAATATTGAACTTGAAACAGACGATGTTGAAATTGCAAAGAGAATTGCAAAGACTATCCGTTTTTCATCAGGAGGTTATCCTTGTGTAAAAGCTCTCGGTCTGATGCTTCATGAAACTAATACAGCACAGGTTTCAATAAACTTTACCGATTACAAAACAACATCATTATATACCGTTGTTGAAAAGGTGAGGGAAGAGGCAAAAAAATACGGTACATCCGTAAAATGCACCGAGCTTATAGGCTTGTCACCAATGAAAGCACTTATTGATTGTGCAGAACACTATTTAAAAATTAAAGATTTTGATTATAAAACTCAGGTGTTTGAGAACCACTTGCTGTAAAAATCATAACAAAAAGGCTTGCATGGAAAAGACCTGTGCAAGCCAAATTTTTTACTTTAAAGAATACTGCGTTTCCATAAAATAAAAATATTATATGTCCACCGATTTGCACTGCGGGCACGGCGACCGTTTTCTTGTTAATTCTTTTCAGAAACATCTGTTGGAATGCCGGCAGACTGTAATTTTTTTCAAAGCTCGTTGAACACCATTTTTTCTGCACTTTCTTGGAACTTAATGAGTTTTACATTTACACTAAATTCTGTCTGTTTTCCGAGTTTGCAGTTCCTTTAAATCGGTTACAAGATGATCAATACTGTGAACAAGCTGCTCCGGTGACACATTAAGCAAACCGTTCGCAGATGCATTGAAGACACCAATTACACCGTGAACCAAAAGACTTGCTCTGACGATTAGTTCACTTTTGCTGTTTTCGTCTTTTGGAGCATCATTTGCCGCCAGAAGCCGTGCCTGAAAACTTTTGCTGACCTTATCCGCAAAGTTGAGCTGATAATTAAAAAGGAGAGGCACATATTTGGTCTGATTCTGCTCGTAAATATATTTCAGCCATCCTGCTGTAAGGAGCATAATGTTGTCTGTATTGAAAGAAATATTCTCATCTGAAAAATACTGATCCATTTGCGAGAGCAATGTTTCCTGTAATTCGTTTATAACATCGCTGATACTGCCATAATGCAGGTAAAACGTTCCACGGTTTACATCCGCACGTTTTACAATATCCGTGATAGTGATCTTTTTTAGAGGCTTTTCATTCATGAGCTCCAACAGTGCATCACAAATGAGCCTACGGGATCGTACGGAATTTCTGTACTCAGATTTTTCCAATTTTTTACGCTCCAATCGGTTTATTATTGAACAGTTTACCGCTGATTTGTTGATAAATAGCCACAAATACAATAATTTGCATATTGACAATCAACTTTTTTATATCGTATCATAATATTTGTTAAAATGTCAACACTTGTTTATTATTGAACGATTATGGAGGTAAAAAACTATGAACGAAGTAAAAAGTCCAAAGAAACCATTGATCTATTATTGTGTGATTGCGATGATGTTCGTAGTGCTTCTGAACCTGCTTGCTATCCCAAAATTGGCGGAATTGCAAGTCAAAGAAGTGGATTACGGCACTTTCATGTCTATGACAGAGGAAAAGAATATCGGTCAAGTATCCATAGAAGACAATCAGATTATCTTTACGGATGCGGAAAATACTCAGATCTACAAAACCGGCTTGATGGATGATCCAAATCTCACGGAACGTCTTTATGAATCCGGAGCGGAGTTTGCCACCGAGATCGTTGAAGAGCCGAATGTACTGTTGAGTTTTCTTGTAACATGGATTCTTCCCATGGCAATTTTTGCTCTGATCGGACGTTTTCTGTCTAAGAAAATGCTTGAAAAGGCAGGAGGCGGTCCCAACTCCATGTCCTTCAATATGGGCAAGTCAAACGCTAAGGTCTACGTAAAATCCTCAGACGGTATCAGCTTTGCTGATGTGGAGGGCGTGGATGAGGCGGAGGAGAGTCTTTCGGAGATTGTGGATTACTTACACGACCCGAGTAAATACAGGGAGATCGGTGCTACGATGCCCAAGGGAGTTCTGCTGGTAGGCCCTCCCGGTACAGGTAAAACTATGTTGGCAAAGGCTGTCGCAGGTGAAGCAAACGTACCGTTCTTCTCTATTTCCGGCTCTGAATTTGTTGAAATGTTTGTCGGTATGGGGGCGAGCAAGGTTAGAGACCTCTTTAAGCAGGCAAAAGAAAAAGCACCTTGTATCGTGTTTATTGATGAGATCGATGCCATCGGTCAGAAGCGAAATACAAGCGGTCACGGTGGTAACGATGAACGTGAGCAGACGTTGAACCAGCTCTTGACTGAAATGGATGGCTTTGAAGGCAACTCCGGCGTTATGATTCTTGCTGCCACCAATCGTCCCGAATCTCTCGACCCTGCATTGACACGTCCCGGTCGCTTTGACCGTCGTGTTCCTGTGGAGTTGCCTGATCTTAACGGCAGAGAAAAAATCTTACGTGTTCACGCTAAGAAAGTGAAAGTTGCCGACAATGTAGACTATAGAACCGTGGCTCGTATGGCGTCGGGTGCCTCCGGTGCAGAACTTGCAAACATCGTAAACGAAGCAGCACTGAGAGCAGTTCGCAACGGCAGGAAATATGCCACACAGGAAGATCTTGAAGAATCCATTGAGGTTGTTATTGCCGGTTACCAAAAGAAAAATGCAATTCTCTCCGATAAGGAAAAAATGGCTGTTGCATACCACGAAATCGGTCATGCTTTGGTGGCAGCACTTCAAACCCATAGTGCTCCTGTCCAAAAAATCACCATTATTCCAAGAACTTCCGGTGCATTGGGTTATACCATGCAGGTGGAGCAGGATAATCACTATCTGATGACTAAGGAAGAAATAGAGAACCGAATCGCTACTTATGCAGGCGGCAGAGCTGCCGAAGAAGTGGCACTTGGCTCCGTTTCCACCGGTGCATCCAACGATATTGAACAGGCTACTAAGCTGGCACGTGCCATGATTACCCGCTACGGTATGAGTGATGCGTTTGATATGGTGGCGTTGGAAACCGTAACTAACCAGTATCTGGGAGGTGATGCCAGCCTTGCATGCTCCGCTGAAACCCAAACGAAAGTGGACGAGCTGGTGGTAGAGCTGGTGAAAAAACAGCATGAAAAGGCTCGCCGACTGCTGATGGAAAACATGGAGAAATTGCAAGAACTGACGATGTATCTTTATGAAAAAGAAACCATCACAGGTGATGAGTTTATGGGGATTTTGAACGCAAAATAAGCAAATTCTTAATGCCGACTTTTGAAAAAATATAAATAAAAATAATTCAAAAAATGTATAATCATTTAATTGCTATGAGCCTCCAAAAGTGTCTAACTTTTGGAGGCTCATGTTTATGATAATTTAACACACAATGTAATATTTTTATACTTTCAGCAAAACATCCTTTTCACCGTTTTCGGTATACATCTGAAGTTCGTTAATACCAAAATTCTTCATAACTTTTGTCCAACGGATAACCATATCTACATCGTGATTTACAGGCACCCAACCGGCTTTAAGATAGCTCTTGCAAGCAGGTATACGGTAATCATCTGTTGTGAGTGTAGCCATTTCTACACCGTTATCATAGAAATGCTTTTCAGCTATTGCACAAAGTACGTTGCCAAGTCCTTTTCCTCTTTCGGAATCAGCAACAGATACCATGTGCACAAGACCTAAACCTGTATCGGGATATTTACGAACGGCAGTTATTGTTGCAACAGGTAATCCCTTTTCATTTTCAATAAAGAACGTGTCTTTATATACATCAATTTTTTCCATGCAGTTCGTAAATGATGAATTATCAGCACCGTAACGGACAAGACCGTTGTTGCAAATTCTTATCCAATGAGGAATATCCTCTTCGTTCTGATAATTTCTTATGCTGTATCCTTCCGGAAGTGCGGGGATTTCTTTGTCTTTAGGGAAAACAAGAAGCTTTAACTGCTTATGCTGTGACATTACATGGGGTTTCCAGGTTCTTTTGTGTTCCTCGTATATTTCATCGGGAATTTCGGGATTTCCTTTTGAATAAGAGGGAATAAGCATATCACCTGCAACCTTGGGGTCTGTACAGGCAGTATCGTTTCTGAATTTTTCTCTTACGGCAGGGTCTCTGAAATTCGGAACTTCCATAGGAATACCGCCGTTGAGAACTGAACGATATGCAAATATACCGGGCAGGAACATATCAAGAGCTTCATAAATATCAACAATATCAGCTTGCTCATTACCTTTCATTTTCTCAACAGCATGATACATTGAGTAGAAATCGGAGTTGCCGTGTCCGAAATCCTTTGCTATGTCATCAAACGCAGATTGTGGCTGATAGCACTTAACCGAGAAGTTTTCGGGGTTGTTTACATAAAGTGTTGTAACATCGCCCTTTTTAGTGTCTTCTCTTGCACTTTCAAGTCTGCCGTCAGAACCGTAAACCGTGTACCAGATAGAATTTCTTGAACAGCCTACACCGTGCAAACTCTTAATAACTGCACCGTTTTCAAGAGTTATCATCTCAACGCCCGCATTACCTGCTTTTGCACCCATTCGAGCCATTCGTGCGTTAAAGGGCATCTCAAAACCTGTAACGGAAACGGGACGAAGACCTGTGATGTGAATAAGCGGACCTATTGAATGTGTGCAATAATAAAACGCACTCATTGTATTTCTCCAATGGTTTGGATCGCCGAATGTGAGATAATCCCAATCAGGCTCGCAGTTGTGCATATATTCGCCTTCGCCGTATTCAAATTCACCGATTTTGCCTTCTCTGTAGAGTTTTCTCATTTCATAAGTAGCGGGCATATAACAGTAATTTTCAGCATAAGCGTAGATTTTGCCTGTTTTTTCAACAGCTTCAACAAGCTCAACAGCTTCTTTGAGTGTCTGGCAGGGAAGTACCTCGCTTATAACGTGAAGACCTTTGTTAAGGCATCTGATTGCATACGGAGCGTGTTCGTTTGCAAAGTTTGCAAGCACAACGGCATCCATATCATGCTCGATAAATTCATCAAATGATGAGTAGTATGTAATAGTGTCATCGTTAAGCTTTTCTTTGATTCTGTCTAAATGAAATTCAGAATAGTCACAAACCGCAACAAGCACCGCATTATCTGCTGCCTGACAGTACTGCATCATTGATTTTCCTCTGCCGGCACCGAGAACACCGATTTTTATCTTTTTGTCCATAATAAACATCCTTTCATTTCGGATTATAATATTATACTAATAATATCACTTGATAAAACAAAGTTCAATATCTTTTTTTAATAAAAAACAGTTTTATTTGTGCGTTGCAAATGATATATTTTATAGTAAGTTTTAATAAAAATAATGTTACAGTTTTGTAATTTATGTTGACAGTATACAATTGTTTACACTATAATTTAATTGTAAAGGAGTTGATGAAGATGAATAAAAAACGGATTGGAATAATAATTTGTTGTATTGCAGTAATTGTTGTTTTAGGCATTGTACTTATCTGTGTTCTTTCAGAAAAACCGAATAATTCGGATAATAATACAGAGTCTGATTCGACAAACAGTACAGAAGCGGATTCAACAGAAAATTATCATTATCTGATTGCTGATTCTCCTGACATTACTCTACCCGAAAGTGAGCAGTTTTCGTGGTACAAAAAGCCGTTTATTGATGTAGTTGAAATGAAAGCAATCAGGGATGGTTTGTATAATTTCTCAACATATGAATATATAGATACTCAATATGTTGCATATCGTTATGGGGATAAATACGGGCTTGTGAACAGCTACGGTGAAATATTAAGTGATGCAATATATACTGACCCTTCTTACTGCCCTGCGTACGATGTAATAACGTTTAATGACCATTACGAAGCGTTTGACCTTGAAACACAGACTTTTATTGACCACGGCGGACACGGTGGCGGTTATTCTGATTTTATTTATGACCGTAACAGCGGTAATTATTTTCTTATAGGAGGTAGCGATGGTCCGGATGAACCTTATGATTATGATGAAAACGGTGTTTATATTGTGTATGAAGCTTATGTAACAGCCGATGGTTATTATTGCGATTTCTTTATTGAAGAAAATGATGAATACACTTATTATGACTGTAACGAAACAGGCAAAATAGGTCTTTATAATAACGGAGAAATTGTAATTCCCTTTGAATATGTTGCTGCAACAGAAGTTTCAGACGGCGTTGTAGGTATGTTCGACGGCAATATGTGGACATATTTTACCGTTGACGGAAATATTATAATGGAAAATGTTCCTGCAAATAATGATACATTCAGGTATAATGATACATTTAAGCGTAACGCTTCATTTCATGTGTACGATATGTCAGTATATCAATATTCCTGCGGTTGTGTGCCTGTAAAAAAAGACGGCAAATGGGGTTATATGGATAAGAACGGTGAAATGATAATTGATGCTGTTTTTGATTATGCTTTGCCTGCTTATGAAAACAGAGCGTGGGTGTGTATAGATTATTATTGGGGGATAATTGAAATTGCAAAGTAACAAAAAGGTCAAAAAGTAATATTGTTGTACAGTGGCTTTTTCAGTCGCTGTACTTTTTTAATATAAATAACAGTTGAAATTTTCTTCACTATGTGATAGAATTAGTCTGATTAGTTTTGAGGTGATACGGTATGAATACAGAAAATTACAGAGGTTCTGTTGCCAAAATAATAGGCATCAGCAGTACAGGTGAAAAAATCCCCGCCGCCGCAGGCAGAATCTCCACACAGGAGGGTAACGCATTCGGCATCCTTGAAAAATCACAGGATGATGCAAAGAATGCAAATCTTATTTCAAAAGTAACCCGTTCAGGTCATAATTCAACTATTGAACATACCGTTTTTAATATTGCATTCAACGATGTTTCGGTTTTTGTTGAACAGTTTATGATTGAATTCAGACTTGCTTCATTTACCGTTAAGTCAAGAAGATACGTAAATTTCGGTGACTGCGGATATTATGTTCCATTCCTCGGCAAGAAAGAGCTTGAGGATAAATATTGCGAAACAATGGATTACCTGTTCGGTGAGTACAATGCCTTTGTTGATGCAGGTATACCTAAAGAGGATGCAAGATTTTTGTTGCCTTACTGTTTAAGAAGCAATTTCTTCTGCACAATCAACGCAAGAGAACTGCTTTTAGTGCTTCGTTCAATGCTTTTCGGCAGAGGAAGTGCATTTAAAGAACTCAATGATTTGGGTAAACAGATTTATGAGCAGATTGAAAAGCTTACACCGGGTATATGTATTGATTTCTTTAAAAGAAAGCCCGAAAATTCCGATAAAATAGCATTAGGCTATATGTTCAATAATTACGAAGAAAATATTGAAACGGACGAGAAAGTTCAGCTTTTATCGTTTACTGCAGATGCGGAAAAAACCGTTGCCTGTTCAGCTCTTATCTGGACAAGGCAGTATACGCCCCATGCAGTTGAAAAAATTATTGCAGACGAGGGTAATATTGATAAAATTATTGATTGCGTAACAGCTTCATCACGTCCCAGACCCCTTGAAACAATAAGCTGTACATTCCGTCTTAACGGTGTTTCACTTTCAACGATAACTCATTTTGCACGCCACAGAATGCACTCACTTATGGTTCCTTGTCTTACTCTTACAAACAGACAGAAATATATTATTCCCGAAACCGTTTCTGCCGATAAATCACTTCTTGACAGGTACAATGCTGCATTTGCAAAGATTGATGCACTTTACAACACGCTTAAAAATGACGGTTGCAGCGAAGAAGAGCTTGTATACTGTCAGTTAAGCGGTAACACTCTTGATATCGTTTCTTCAATGAACGGCAGAGAGCTTATGCTGTTTATGAAATTGAGAACCTGTAACAGAGCTCAATGGGAAATCCGTGATTATGCGGTGGAAATGCTCCGTCAGCTTCGAGAAGTTTCACCTGTAATATTCAACAAATTCGGACCGAGCTGTTATGTTTCATCCTGTCCGGAGGGTATGTTGTCCTGCGGTAAGGCAACGGAAATGAAAAATAAATTTAAAAATCTTTGATAAAACAAAAAAGGACGTTTTTCTATGAAAGAAAGTGTAAAAACCGAAAATGCAAAAATGCTTTATAAGGCTGTTTTATCTCTTGAAAATGAGGAAGAATGTGCCGCATTTTTCAAGGATTTGTGTACAGATACGGAAATCAGTGCTATGGCACAGCGATTTGTCGTTGCAAAAATGGTTGCGGAAGGCAAAAAATACGACGAAATCGAAGAACAGACAGGTGCATCACCTGCTACAATCAGCCGTGTAAAGCGATATATGACAAATTATCATCAGTATGATATTTTCACAAGGGTAGACAAGGAATGAGCTATAATTCTTTTGCCTTGGTGTATGATGCACTTACTCAGGACGTGGAGTATGCAAAGCGGGCGGAATATATAAAAAAGCTGCTTTCAAAAAACGGTTGTGACAGCGGTATTCTGCTTGATTTGGCTTGCGGTACGGGTACGCTGTCAAAGTATCTTGCAGAGTACGGCTACGATATGATTCTTGCTGATATGTCACCCGATATGCTTGCATTAGCCGCAGAGAAATTGCCTGATGCACTTATTATCTGCCAGGATATGCGAAAGCTTAAACTTTATTCATCGGTAAATGCCGTTGTTTGCTCACTTGACGGCATAAATCATCTGACAAAGCCTGCTGATGTTAAAAAAGCATTTTTATCGGTAAGTAAGCATCTAAAAAAAGGCGGAGTGTTCGTTTTTGATATTAACACGCTTTATAAGCACGAGAATGTGCTTGGTAACAACACTTTTGTATACGAAACGGATAACGCTTATCTCGTATGGCAGAATTTTTATAAAAGTAAAAGTAAAACGGTTGATATGTGCCTTGATATTTTCTTTTCAGAGGGCGATTCCTATGTGCGTGAGTATGAGGAATTCTCCGAAAGAGCATACGAACTCGGGGACATATGTCAATGGCTTGAAGAAACGGGATTTTCCGTTTCGGGAGTATATGATGATATGAAATTCACTAAGCCGAAAAATAATTCACAAAGGGTTTATATTTCGGCAGTAAAATTATAAAAACAGAGGTATAATTTAATGGGAAAACTTGTAAGATGCATTTCTGACGACGGCACGTTACTTATTATGGCTTGTGATACAACGGATTTGGTACAGGAAGCATTTGAAATACATTCAACATCAAAAGTGTGTACAGCCGCATTAGGCAGATTGCTTACCGCTTCAGCCATGATGGGCAGTATGCTCAAAGGTGATAAAGATACGCTTACTCTTAAAATTAACGGCGGCGGTCCTGCAGGTTCCCTTATTGCAGTATCAGACAGTCATTGTCATGTAAAAGGTTATGTTGTTGACGGCAGTGTTGAATTGCCTTTAAATTCAAAAGGTAAGCTGGATGTAGGCGGAGCCGTAGGTAAAAACGGTTTCGTCACCGTTATTAAAGATTTGGGTCTTAAAGAGCCTTTTGTGGGGCAAGTTCCTATCGTTTCGGGTGAAATTGCAGAGGATATCACGGCTTACTTTGCTACGAGTGAGCAGACACCTTCCGTATGCGGTCTCGGTGTGCTTGTCGCACAGGATAAGTCCGTCCTCAAAGCAGGCGGTTTCCTTATTCAGCTTTTGCCTACAGCTTTTGATGATGTTATTGATAGGGTTGAAAAGGATATTCAGGGTATAGATTCCGTTACAAAGATGCTTGTTGACGGTCTGTCACCCGAAGAAATCTGCAAGGCAGTTTTGCCATCATTCAATATTGAAGTTCTTGATGAAATGCATCCTGTATATAAGTGCGACTGCTCACTTGAAAGAGTGCAGAATGCTCTCATTTCCGCAGGTAAAGAGGAGCTGCTTGATATGGCAAATGACGCTAATACAGAGGTTAAATGTCAGTTTTGCAATACGGCTTATAATTTTTCAAGTAAGGATATCCTTGATTTAATAAAATCAGCTTCTATGGATTAAAGGAGAAAATATTAAATGAATAAAATGTTATGTTCAAAATGCGGCAAAAATCCTGCCGTAGTGTTTATTTCAAAGATTCAGGGTGATGAAACCTCCCAGGAGGGACTTTGCCTTAAATGTGCTATGGATATGAACATCGGACCTGTAAAACAGATTATGGAAAACATGGGTATTACCGAGGAAGATATTGACGCAGTAAGTGAACAGCTCGGTGACGCCATGGATGCCATCGGCGGCGATGAAGACGGTTTCCAGCTTGGCGGTACAGGCACATTCCCCACGTTTTTACAGGGACTTTTTAATAACGCATCAGACAGCAAACCAAAGGGTGACGTTGTTCCTACCGGCAAACAGGGAGCAAATAATTCCGAAACATCGGCTGAAAAGCATAAAAAACGTTCAGATAAAAAATCTCACGGCTCAAAACAGGCTGAAAAACAGAGAAAGTTTATCGGTCTTTACTGTACCGACCTTACTAAAAAAGCAAGAGACGGACAGATAGATTCCATCATCGGCAGAGAAGATGAAATTTACAGAACAATGCAGATTCTTTGCAGAAGAACAAAAAATAACCCCTGCCTTGTTGGTGAACCGGGTGTGGGTAAAACAGCTATTGCCGAAGGACTTGCATTAAGAATTGCAACGGGAACGGTACCTGCAAAACTTGCAAATAAAGAAATTCAGCTTCTTGATATGACAGCTCTCGTGGCAGGTACTCAGTTCAGAGGACAGTTTGAAAGCCGTATAAAGGGTTTGCTTGACGAAATTAAAGCAGACGGTAACATCATCCTGTTTATTGACGAAATTCACAGTATTGTGGGCGCAGGTGACTCCGAAGGCGGAATGAACGCAGGTAATATATTAAAGCCGGCACTTTCAAGGGGTGAGGTACAGGTTATCGGTGCTACCACTTTTACCGAATACAGGAAGTACATTGAAAAGGATTCAGCTCTTGAAAGACGTTTTCAGCCTGTAAAAATTGAAGAGCCTTCAATCGAGGATGCATATAAAATGCTTCTCGGTATCAAAGGATATTACGAGATGTATCACCGTGTTTCAATCTCTGACAGATTACTTTATCTCACGGTTACACTTTCTGAAAGATATATAACAGACAGATTCTTACCCGATAAAGCAATAGATTTGCTTGACGAGGCCTGTACCTGTGCAAATCTTCGCAACAGTGCAATAAGCGAGCTTGAGCTTGCGGAACGCAGATATGAAGAACTTGTGGCAAGGGAAGAGAGTTTTTCTGATTTAACTGCGGCAGAAACTCCCGATTATGCTGAACTTGCTACCATTCGTTCCGAAAAACTGGCACTTGATTCAAAAATTCCCCTACTCAAGCAGAAAGCGGCAGACAATAACGTAACAGAGGATGATATTGCAAGGGTTATTAATCTTTGGACAGGCATCCCTGTGAGAAAAATTATAGATTCCGACCTTGATAAGCTTGCCGATATGGAAACGAACATCAAGTCAAGAATCATCGGTCAGGACGAAGCTGTTGAGCTTGTCTGTGCGTCAATAAGAAGAAACAGAATACAGATAAATCCTCAGAAACGCCCTGCATCATTTATTTTCGTCGGACCTACAGGTGTGGGTAAAACCGAACTTGTCAAACAGCTTGCAAACGAGCTTTTTGACACACCCGAAACTCTTATAAGACTTGATATGTCCGAGTTTATGGAAAAACACAGCGTTTCAAGAATTATCGGTTCACCTCCCGGATATGTGGGCTACGATGAAGCAGGTCAGCTTACCGAAAAAGTAAGAAGAAAGCCTTATTCTGTTATTCTCTTTGATGAAATTGAAAAAGCACATCCCGACGTTATGAATATTCTTCTCCAGATTCTTGACGAGGGCAAAACGAGTGATGCACAGGGCAGAACCGTAGATTTCTCCAACACCGTAATTATTATGACATCCAATGCAGGCAGTCATAACCGTGAGGGAGCTATGGGCTTCGGAAAAACCAAGAACACAGCGTTAAAAGATAAGGCTATGAAAGGTCTTAACGAGTTCTTGCGTCCCGAATTTATCGGCAGAGTTGACGAGATTGTTGTTTTCAACGAGCTTGCGGAAGATGATTATAAGCGAATTGCGGATGTTCTTATCGCAGAGCTTGTTCCCGGACTTCGTGATAAGGGAATCACACTTAATGTTGCAGATGATGTTTCTTCCGTTATTGCAAGCGATTCCGCAGGCGGAGTAAGAGGTGCAAGAGATATCCGTATCGCAATCAGAAAGAATATCGAAGATGCAGTTGCAAATATCATTATTGCTCACAGAAATATGGGCATAAGTCAGATAAACGTTTCTGTAGTTGACGGCAAAATTGTTTGCGAAAAAGCATAATTTCACAGCAGATGCTTCAAATTGAAGTGTCTGCTTTTTCCATAAATTATATTTATTATATTTATTTTTTTTGCGTGTGTGCGTTTTTTTCACTCTCACACTCTTACAATATCTTCATTATCCCATTATCTCATTATCTTCATTATCTTAGTGATGTTAAGTAGATGTTAACATAATGTTAGTTATTTGTGAGCATATTGTTGCATATTGGCTGCCTTGTTGCCGGCTTATTGTTGACTTTAATTTAAATAATCCTCACAAACGGCTGTATTGCGTGGTTTTATTGTGTTATATCGTTGCCGTTTTTTATACCTAACGACTGATGCTCGCAAAAAGACGGTATAAAAAATACGTTTGTTTTTGCAATTTTTCTGTGAGTTATGGTGTTAGTTTCTTTAAGATGCTTTATTGCGGTTCGTACGTTTTGTATGCTCAAACCCGTTTGCTTTGCTAAAAATTCGTACGAAGCCATTACTTCTCCTCGCTGTATTACATCATTCATATACGCATGTGGTTTTCTGTTTGCCAGCAGCATAAGATGCATAAACACCAAAAATGTATTCGGCTCGTTTATCCACCCCCAATCAAGAATGGAATAGCATACCTTCAGGTACATCTTGTTTTTAATTTCATTTTCCATGCTTTTACCTCCTATAGAACATTTGTTCTATATTCTATTATATAGAAATTATTGCCTTTTGTCAAGAGAAAACAATAATTTATCGAATTAACAATTTACAATGTATAATGTACAATGGTGGAAAGGGCTTTGCCCTTTAACCCAATTTTATTGTTAATTAATTGTACATTGTAAATTGTACATTGTACATTAAATTATTGTTTATCTTGACACTATGCCCATTTTGGTGTAAAATATATAAAAATAACATTAAAACAAGGTGATTTATTATGATTTCCGATAAAAAATATATTCTTTCTCTTGACCAGGGAACAACAAGTTCAAGAGCTATTCTTTTTGACCGACAGGGGCAGATTGCCGCTAAAGCTCAGTATGAATTTACGCAGATTTACCCTAAGCCCGGCTGGGTTGAACATGACCCCGAGGAAATTCTGAGAAGTGAATACAGAGCTATTGCAGACGCTCTTATTGACGGTGGTATTGAAGCAAAGGAAATTGCCGCAATCGGAATTACAAATCAAAGAGAAACTACCGTTTTGTGGGATAAAACCACGGGCAAACCCGTATACAATGCTGTAGTATGGCAATGCAGAAGAACGGCTGACATGGCAAAGCGTATCATTGACGATAAAGAGCTTCGCAACTACATAAAAGAGCATACGGGACTTGTGGTTGATGCCTATTTTTCCGCAACAAAAATAAAGTGGATTCTTGATAACTGTGAAAAAGCACGTAATCTTGCAAAAAAAGGCAATCTTCTTTTCGGCACAATCGAAACATGGCTTATCTGGAAGCTTACAGGCGGTAAGGTTCATGTTACCGACTATTCAAACGCATGGCGTACAATGCTTTTTGATGTGGATAATTTATGCTGGGATGAATATATATGTGAAAAATTAGGTATACCTATGTCAATTCTGCCCGAGGTTGTGCAGTCAAGTCAGGTTTACGGCGAGGTTGCCGCAGGTATTCCCGGTCTAGAATCTCTTGCAGGTATTCCTATTTCCGGTGCAATAGGCGATCAGCAGGCGGCATTGTTCGGTCAGGCTTGCTTCCGTCCCGGTCAGGCAAAAAATACATACGGCACAGGCTGTTTCCTGCTTATGAATACAGGCGGAAAACGTGTCAAGTCCGAAAACAATCTTCTTACAGGTATCGCATGGGGTATCGACGGCAGGGTAGAGTATTGTATCGAGGGTTCTGCTTTTAACGCAGGTTCGGTTATTCAATGGCTTCGTGATGAGCTTAAAATGATAAAAACAGCCTCCGAATGTGACAGACTTGCCGAAAGCGTACCCGATGCAAACGGCGTGTATTTTGTCCCCGCATTTACAGGTCTTGGTGCACCCTATTGGGATATGTATGCAAGAGGCACTATTGTGGGTATTACAAGAGGTGTTAATCAGCAGCATTTTGCAAGAGCAGTTCTTGAAAGCATCGTATTTCAGATGACCGATTTGCTTGAAGCTATGAAAGCCGATGCTGATATTGAACTTACTGAGCTTCGTGTTGACGGCGGTGCAAGCGTAAGCAATATTATGATGCAGATACAGGCTAATATGATTGAAACCACAGTTAACAGACCTAAAGTAGTTGAAACAACAGCTCTTGGTGCGGCATACTGTGCAGGTCTTGCCGTAGGCTTCTGGTCAGGCAGAACAGAAATTGAGGGAATCCGTGAGGTTTCAAGAGAGTTTGTACCTCAGCTTCGCAAAGAGGAAAGAGATAAAATCTATTCCGGCTGGAAAAGAGCCGTTGAACGCTCAAGAAACTGGGCGGAAGAATAAACAATAATTTAGCAAAATGTTGATGTGATAATCGTAGGGAGCGACGCCCTCGTCGCTCCGATTGATGAAAATGTACCAT
>CAZBVV010000007.1:0-40833 GCA_964495345.1 uncultured Eubacteriales bacterium | reverse complement strand
TATAAAACCTCTTATAAAGCACGTTAAGGCTATGGGGCAGACTGCCGTTGCAATCACGGACCACGGTGTTATGCACGGTTGTATTGATTTTTACAAAGCCTGTAAAGCAGAAGGAATAAAGCCTATTATCGGCTGTGAGGTTTACGTTGCTCCGAGAAGCCGTTTTGATAAAGTACACGGCCTTGACAATGCAAGGTATCATCTTGTATTGCTTGCAAAAAATTATAACGGATACAAAAATCTTATTAAGCTTGTTTCTGCCGCATGGACTGAGGGTTTTTACACAAAGCCGAGAGTCGACCATGAATTGCTTGAAAAATACCATGAGGATTTAATATGTCTTTCAGCCTGTCTTGCAGGTGAAATTCCCAGAGCTCTTTTGAAAAACGATTACGAGGGTGCAAAGTCTACAGCCGCTTGGTATAAAAACGTTTTCGGTGAGGGGAATTATTACCTTGAAATACAGGACCACGGTATTGACGAACAAAAACAGACGAACCCTGATATTATAAAAATTGCAAGGGAACTTGATATCCCTCTCGTTGCTACAAACGACGCACATTACGTTGCAAAAGAGGATGCCGAAATCCAAAAAATTCTTCTTTGTATTCAAACAAAGCACACTATAAATGAAGATACGGGAATGGGTTTCTCCACCGATGAATTCTATGTAAAATCCGGTGACGAGATGCTGGCTCTTTTCCCCGAATATCCCGAAGCGATTGCAAATACTAATATTGTTGCCGATATGTGTAACGTTGAATTTGAGTTCGGTAACACCATTCTTCCTAATTATGACGTACCCGAAGGACAAACTCACTTTGAATATTTCCGTAATCTGTGTTATGACGGATTCGTAAAACTCTACGGTAACGAAGCTCCCGCAGAATATATGGAGCGTCTTGATTACGAGCTTGGCGTTATTGATTCTATGGGATTTACGGACTATTTCCTTATCGTTTGGGACTATATCAATTACGCCCGAAGCGTAGGAATCCCCGTTGGACCGGGACGAGGCTCGGGTGCGGGTAGTATTGCGGCTTACTGTTGCGGTATTACAGCTATTGACCCCATGCGTTACAGCCTCCTTTTTGAGCGATTTCTTAACCCTGAACGAGTCAGCATGCCTGACTTTGATATTGACTTTTGCTATGTACGTCGTCCCGAGGTTATTGAGTACGTTAAAAGGCGTTACGGTGCTGACCACGTGGCACAGATTGCCACATTCGGTACTATGGCGGCTAAGGGCGCTGTTCGAGACGTAGGACGAGTTCTCGGTATAGACCTTGCTCTCGTTCAATCCGTTACCAAGGAAATTCCCGGTGACTTGGGTATGACTATTGAAAAAGCTCTTGAAGCCAGCCAGGATTTCCGCAAGCTTTATGAATCTGATTCACAGCTTAAAAGGCTTGTTGATATTTCAATGAAAGTTGAAGGTATGGTGCGTAATACGGGTATGCACGCCGCAGGTGTCGTTATCTGCCGTGACCCTGTTGATGAGTACGTACCTCTTTTCAAAAGCGGAGATTCCGTGGTTACTCAGTATTATAAAGGTTGGGTTGAAAGTCTCGGACTTTTAAAAATGGACTTCTTGGGACTTCGTACTCTTACCGTTGTTACCGATGCTGAAAAGCTTGTACAGAAAAAATTACCGGAATTTGATGTGTACGGTATTGACGTTGACGACCCCGATACCTATGAAATGCTTGCGGCAGGCGGTACAAACTGCGTATTCCAATGCGAATCTGCAGGTATCAGGTCCCTTATGATTAATATGCATCCTAACTGCCTTGAAGATATTATCGCCGTTATTGCTCTTTACCGACCCGGCCCTATGGATTTCATTCCCGGCTATCTTGAAAACAGAGCACATCCCGACCAAATCAAATATCACACAAAGGAGCTTGCACCTATTCTTGACGTCACATACGGTACAATCGTTTATCAGGAACAGGTTATGCAGATTTTCCGTGACCTTGCAGGCTATTCTTTGGGTGCATCGGATATGGTTCGTCGAGCTGTTGCTAAAAAGCAGGCAGATGTGCTTGAAAAACAGAGAAAATATTTCCTTTACGGCTCAGACGGATCGGACGGAAGTTCACCCTGTGACGGATGTGTAAAAAGAGGTATCACCGAAGAAGCGGCAAACGCAATTTTTGACGATATGGCTTCGTTTGCATCTTATGCGTTCAATAAATCCCACTCTGCCGCCTATGCTTACGTTACTTACCAGACTGCATGGCTTCGCCGTCACTATCCCTGTGAATTTATGGCTGCTATGCTTACAAGCGTTCTTTCCAATACGGACAAGGTTGTTCCTTATATTGCAGAATGCGGCAATCTTGGTATTACAGTTTTACCCCCTAACGTAAACAGTTCGAGTGAGCAGTTTACCGTTGAAGAAAGTTCGGTACGCTTCGGCTTGCTTGCAGTTAAAAACGTTGCTCAGTCATATATTGAACTTATTATTCAGGAACGTGATGCAAACGGTAAATACGATTCCTTCTATTCATTCTGTAAGCGTACCTACGGCAAGGAGTTTAACCGTCGTTCAGTTGAGCATCTTATTAAAGCTGGTGCTCTTGACGGCTTGGGAACTAACAGAAATCAGATGCTTTCAATGATGGATAAGGTTGTTGAAAGTCTTGAATCGGATAAAAAGCAGAGCGTTGACGGGCAAATGGGCTTTTTTGATATGAGTCAGGAGCTTGCAAAAGCAACTGAACCGGAAGTTCCCGATTTGAAAGAATTTTCCGAAAAGGAAATATTGCAGTTGGAAAAAGAGTCCACGGGTATTTATATGTCGGGACATCCCATGACTGTATATAAATCCTATGCAAAGAAGATTCATGCCGCAAATGTAATAGATTTGCTTGAATCGGATGTGAACGCTCCCGAATCTTCAATGTATAAAACAGGTCAGCGTGTAAAAATCCTTACAATTCTCTCTACTGTTAAGAAAAAAGTTACAAAGAATAATACCACCATGGCATTTTTACAGGCAGAGGATGTTACAGGCTCTATTGAGGTTGTTGTTTTTCCGAAAAAAATGCTCCAGATTGCGGAACTGCTCGTAGAAGACAGCATAGTAATAATAGAGGGCAGGCTTGAACTTAAAGATGATGAGGCGGCTAAGATTTCTCTTGATGCAATAGAGATTGCACCGTCACAGGAAGAAGTGAAAATGGGCAAGATTGCAGCACCGCCGCCACCGGATTATAAGCCTATCGTTCGAAATATTCCTATTGCTACTGCTGTGGAAGATGAACCTGTGCAGGTATCAACGCCGCAGAAAACTGCCGAGAGTGTGAAGCAGGTACAGCCTGTTCAGAAAAAAAGCTCCACAAGAGGTCTGTTTTTGCGTGTTCCCTCAGAAAATGACCCAGTTATGGCAGAAGTTATGGCTCTGATTACTCAATATTCAGGACCTACAACCATTCATCTGTATTACACGGATACGGGCAAATATAATCTGCAAACAGGTATACAAACATCTGTAACAGCAACACTTTACGGGAAATTACAGAAACTTTTGGGGAATAGTAATGTTGTATTAAAAAACTGATAAAATATGTAAATTTTTGACGAAAATAAACATTGACTATTATTGCCAATAATATTATTATATAATTTGTATAAATTGAGTTACTTTATGGAGGAATTTACCACTATGAAAACAATAGCTGTACTTACAAGCGGCGGCGACGCACCCGGTATGAATGCTGCAATAAGAGCAGTTGTCAGAACAGGCTGTGAAAACGGCATGAAGGTTCTCGGTGTACGCAGAGGATATAACGGTCTTATGAACGGTGATATGTACGAGATGAATCTTCGTACAGTTTCTGATATTATCCACAGAGGCGGCACAATGCTTTATTCTGCAAGAAGTCCCGAATTCAAAACAGAAGAGGGAATGAAAAAAGCTCTTGATGTATGTAAAGCTAACGGTATTGAAGGTGTTGTAGTTATCGGTGGTGACGGTTCGTTCAGAGGAGCAAGAGACCTTTCACTCAATGGTATTCCCACTATCGGTGTTCCCGGTACTATCGACAACGATATTGCTTGCTGTGACTATACAATCGGTTATGATACAGCCATGAATACTGTTATGGATATGGTTGACAGAATTCGTGACACAACAGAATCTCACGACCGTTGCTCCGTTGTTGAGGTTATGGGCAGACGTGCTGGTTATATTGCTCTTAATTCAGGTATTGCAATCGGTGCAACATCAATTCTCATTCCCGAAATCGACTTTGACATTGAAAAAGACGTTATCGAAAGAATGAAGAGAACACAGAAAACTGATAAAAAGCACTTTATCATTATTGTTGCTGAGGGTGTATCCGAAAAAATCGGCGGCGTAGCCAACCTTGCAAAGCTCATTGAGGAGCGTACAGGTGTTGAAAGCCGTGCAACCGTTCTCGGTCATGTTCAGCGTGGCGGTTCTCCCTCTCTTCGTGACAGACTCGTTGCAAGCCAGATGGGTAACTATGCTGTTCATCTTCTTATGCAGGGTATCGGTAACAGAGTCGTTGCTATGCAGAAAGAAGACGTTATGGACTTTGATATTTATGAAGCACTCAACATGAAGAACACAATCAACCTTGACCTTCACAGAGTTGCTCTTGAAATTTCAATCTAATATTAGGATAAAAAATTAAGCTCCCGAAAGGGAGCTTTTTTGTTTTGTGTTATAAATTACTGTTCTGAACTTGCGTTCTCTTTTGAACTGTATAATCTGTTTAGAGAAACAATATTACCGTCGTCGTCATATTCATATTCATGAGCAAATTCAAGTAAACCGTCCGAATTAAAATGTCTGACTATTTCTTTTTTACCGTCGTTCTCGTATTCAGATGTTTCATAATTTATCAACGAACCGTCACCATTGAAATTCGATATTTTTTGCAGAAAGTTGTTTTCATCGTATTCTCTGATAGTGTACGAGGTCATATCTCCGTTGCCGTCAAAGTTCTCAGCTTTTATCAAATTGTTGCGGTCGTCATAAGAGTTGACTATATGCATTGTAATATCGCCGATACTATCATAACGATTTATAACATCAAGCATACCGTCTGCATAAATGTATTCGCTGTAACTTGAAAGAGAGTTCACCATATCATAGTTGTACTGATAAACTACATTTGATTGTCCGTCGGGAGAGATCAATTCCTTAGTCTGCAATAAACTGTTTTCATCATATTTCATAACAGTGTGGGAAACCTCTTTATCTTCGCTCCAGACGTATTCTTCAACAAGCAAATCGTTGCTGTCGTAATATCTTACATTCAGATTGCCGTCATCATCCGTGACGGTTTTTGCTGTAAAATTTCCCTGTGTAACGGTTGATGATTTTTCAATAACAGCAATAACCTCATCACTGAATCCGGATTCCTGTTCTGTAGCTTCGTTGTCCGAATTACATCCGCAGAAAAATAACGTCAGAAACAGACTTGATAAAATTAATGCAGAAAATGTTTTTTTCATAAATAATCTCCTGAATTAAAGCAAAGATGCCGCATCGGCGTCAATAAAAATATGTACGTTGCCATGCTTCTGAAGAATAGATGCAGGGCATGACGGAGAAATTTCACCTTTAATCATATCTCGGATAGCCTGTGCTTTATCATTACCGGTAGCAATAAGGATAATTTCTTTTGCATTGAGTATGGATTCAACACCCATTGTAATAGCTTCCGTTGGTACGTCCTCAGCAGATGCAAAGAAACGCTTGTTAGCTTCAATAGTGCTGTCAGTCAGCTTTACTTTATACGTACCTGTTGTAAATTCATCAGCAGGTTCATTAAATCCTATATGACCGTTTCTGCCGATACCGAGAATCTGGATATCAATACCGCCCGCAGCTGTGATTGATGCGTCGTAATCGGCACAAAAAGCCTCAACGTCAGCAGGATTTCCGTCAGGTACACGCACATTTTCTTCCTTTATATCTATTGAATTAAAAAGATTTTCATGCATAAAAGTATAGTAGCTGTTGGGATCTGATGCAGGGATGCCGCAATATTCGTCAAGATTAAAAGATTTAACGTTTGCAAAAGAAATCTCACCTGCATTATAAGCCTTTATAAGCTCTTTATATGTGGGGATAGGAGATGAACCTGTTGCAAGACCTAAAATAGCCGCATTGTTCTCCTTGATTTTGTCAATAATGATTTTTGCCGCTGCAGAACCGATTTCCTGTGCTGAGCTTAAGATTTTTACATCCATTTAATTCACGCCTTTACTAAAATATACAATTATATTAGCATATGATTCAATCATTTTCAATGGAAATGTGCTATTTTTTTACATCAATTTTTTTGTAGCAAAAAATCAGATATTATCATTTAAAAATGAAGTATATATATTTCGGTCATAATATGTATATTCACAATATATTATGGTGTAAATTAATGGAAAAAATTCCCAAAAAAATGTTGACAATTGAATATTTATATGGTAAAATATGGCAAGATTTGGAAATGATGTGATGAAAAAGATGAAAAAACTGTATTAAAATAAGAAAGGATCTAATCACATGAATCAACTTAAGGTATTGTTTACTCAAGACCAAAATGAATTTTCCGCACATTGTATCAAAGCTATGACAGGCTACGGTTTTGATGTAACAGGCATTTTAAAGGATGGTGCACAGGTAATTAAGCATTTAGAAACACGCTGTCCCGACGTTGTTATTATGGATGCATTTATGTTGCATCTTGACGCTATTGCCGTTATGAAACATATCAAATCAATGAAACTTACAAAAGAACCTATTGTCTGCATTTTATCGGGCGTTGATAATGCGGATTTTGAACAGCAGTTATTGTCATCAGGAGCAAGCTATTATTTCTTAAAACCTGCCGACCCTAATCTTGTTGCAGAGCGTATTTATCAGTTATGTCAGTGGAATGAAAAAGATTCTGTGCTGACATCTTCAAAAAACCTTCACAAAAATGATGACCTTGAATTAACTGTTTCCGAAATCATGCACCAGATTGGCGTTCCTGCTCATATTAAAGGTTATCACTATTTGCGTGAAGCAATTATTCTCTCAATTAACGATTCTTCCATGCTTGAATCCGTTACAAAACTTCTCTATCCCACGGTAGCAAAGAATTTTGACACGACTGCATCAAGAGTTGAACGTGCTATCAGGCACGCAATCGAGGTTGCTTGGGACAGAGGAGATGTTGACGTTCTCAGTTCGTACTTCGGTTACACTATTCAGAACACAAGAGGAAAGCCCACAAACAGCGAATTTATTGCCATGATAAGTGATAAGCTCCGCCTTAAAATGAAAGCATCATAGAACGTAATCACCGGGACAATTCTCCCGGTGTGTTTTTGTGCCGATTTCTTAGCTATTATTTACAAATAAATGCATAATTATCTGTATTTATTCACTATTGCAACTTGATATAATTTTGTTTAAAATATCATAAAAGGGGTCAAATATATGAAAAAAGTAAATTTTACATCAACAAAACTTACAGACGGCTTCTGGAAAAACAGAGTTGAAACCGTTTCTCGAATCAGCGTATACAATGTTTTTAAACGCTTTACAGAAACAGGCAGATTTGATGCACTGAGCTGCAAATGGAAACAGGGAGATGCAAACGAACCGCATATTTTCTGGGATTCGGATATTGCAAAATGGATAGAAAGCGTTGCTTATATTCTTGAAAATGAAGCTCATCCCGACCTTGAAAGTGCCGTTGATTCGGCTGTTGACGCTATTGCTTCAAGTCAGCTTGATGACGGATATTACAACTGTTGTTACATTTCAAAGCATCTTGACAGACGATGGACAGACAGAACCGACCATGAACTTTACTGTGCAGGGCATCTTATTGAAGCGGCGGTTGCATATTATAATGCCACAGGCAAAAGAAAACTCCTTGATGTAATGGAAAAATACCTTACACATATTTATAAGGTGTTTGTGGTTGACAAGTCGGCAACCTTTACAACTCCCGGGCATGAAGAAATCGAGCTTGCACTTGTAAAGCTTTATAACTTGACAGCCAATGAGCAGTATCTTGACCTGTGTAAATTCTTTATTGACAACCGTGGAGTTACGGAAGAGCAGGAATACAACGGTGTTGCACATAAATATTCACAAAGTCATCTGCCCGTGAGGGAGCAGTTTACCGCCGAAGGTCACAGCGTAAGAGCCTGTTATCTTTATATTGCGATGGCTGACCTTGCAAAAATCATTGAAGATGATGAATTACTTATTGCTTGTAAACGAATATTTGACGATATAATTTGTAATAAAATGTATATCACGGGCGGTATCGGTTCATCCGGCAGGGGAGAAGCCTTTACTGTTGACTATGATTTACCTAATCTTACCGCTTATTCCGAAAGCTGTGCCGCACTTGCTCTTGCATGGTTTGCTCAGCGAATGACTTTGCTTGAAGCCGATTCAAAATATGCCGACACAATAGAGCGAATCCTCTACAATAACGGTCTTTCATCCATATCTCTTGACGGTAAAGCATTTTTTTATGTAAACCCTCTTGAAATAAGAACGGAACTTCTTGAACGCAACACATCACAATGCAATACTTATGAAAATCTGCCCATAACCGAGAGAAAAGAGGTTTTTGACTGCTCCTGCTGTCCACCTAATATAACGAGATTTATCGCATCCGTTGCAGATTTTATTTACACTTATGATGAAGATACGGTTTTTGTGCATCAGTATATGGCAAGTGAAAGCAATTTTGACGATATCAGCATTTCACAAAATACATCATATCCCAACGACGGTAAAATTGAGATTTCAGTTAAAAATACTCAGACTCTTGCCGTGCGTATTCCATGGTGGTGTAAGTCTTATTCCGTTACGCTTAACGGGGAGGAAATTGAAACAACGCCTGTTTACGGTTATGTGTATCTTGATTTGGCAGACGGAGAAAATAAAATTGAACTGAATTTTGATATGTCGCCAAGGTTTGTTTATCCCAATTCACAGATTCGCGATTGTGCAGGTAAAATTGCTGTTACAAAAGGACCTGTGGTTTACTGTGCCGAAAGTACGGATAACAGTTTTAATCTGATGTCGTTTAAAATTGACCCGACAGCTCCCGTATCGGTTGAATATTCCGATTATTTCGGCACTTATACGCTCTGTGCGGACGGCAAAATCCCTAAGGCGGGTAAATTGCTTTATTCATTTGACGAAGATATTTATACCGATGCAAAACTTAAAATGATTCCTTATTTTGCCTTTGCAAACAGAGGACAATCCGATATGGAAATATTTTTCTTGCATTGATGGTTGAAAAATTATTTTAATTGTGCTAAAATTTTAATTGGTAATATTTACTACATTATTTGGAGGTAATATCATGTTAAAAAAATCAACAAAAATTATTGCTGTGATTATGAGCATTTTAATGCTTGCCGGCGTTTTTGCCTGTGTATCATTTGCAAAAACAAGCGAAGAGGCTGACACTCATCTTCAGTTCAATGAAAACGGCGAGTTTAAGATTCTTCAGATTGCCGATATGCAGGATGCATGGCCCATGAAGCTTGTCACAAAGAATCTTATCAAAGCTGCTGTAGAAGCTGAACAGCCCGACCTTATCGTTCTTTCAGGTGACAATATTAACTCATCAGCAGGCAAATCAGCTGTTACAGCTCCGTTAGCTATTAACGAATTTATGTCTATTTTCGAAGAGTACGGCATTCCCGTAGCTGCAGTTTTCGGTAATCACGATGCAGAGGGTAATATTTCAAGAGCCGCACAGGTTGAAATGTATGAAAAATACGATTGCTATATCGGCTGTGCAGGTGTTGATTTCGGCAATTACACAAGCGGTACATATTATATTCCCCTCTATTCATCAACAGATGCAAACGATATGATTTTTAACATCTGGATGATCGACTCAGGTGACTATAACAAAGAAAATGACCTTGGCGGTTATGCGGCTGTTACAAAAGAGCAGATTGAATGGTACAAAGAAACGGAAAATGCTATTGCACAGGCAAACGGCGGAGAGCTTGTTCCCTCAATCGTTGTTCAGCATATTGTAGTTCCCGAGATTTTTGATGCTCTTGAAGTTACAGATGCCCAGTCAGGTACAATTTCTGCTGAGATTAACGGTGAAATGATATATTATAAGCTTCCCGAAGGTTCAGTAGGTGTTCTTCCTGAGTATCCCTGCCCTCCCAACTATAATAACGGTGAATTTGACGCATTTGTCGAAAACGGTAATGTTCTCGGTATATTCTTCGGTCACGACCATCTTAACACTTACGAGGTTGAGTATAACGGCGTTATGCTGTGTAATGCTCCCGGTGTAGGTTTTGCTTCATACAACGGTGAAAATGTCGGTGTAAGAACAATCACTTTGAATGAAAATGACCTTGAAAATTTTGATACAGAGGTTCATACATATTTCGATTACTTTGATGATGACGCATCAAGATATCTCTACGAGCTTAATTCAGACACAACAGACACTATGACAAAGATTAAGGCATTTTTCCTTTATGTTTTTGAACTGCTTAAAGGTTTCGGCGGCTTCTCTTTGTAAAATCAACAAAAGGAACGGCTTTCGGTCGTTCCTTTTTATGTTAATTTAATCTTGAATACATTTTGAATTATATGTATAATTTAAGCATCAAAAATAAGGGAGTATATTAAGTATGCATACTCATATTGATGAACTTGATATTTACGATTTTGATAAAACCATGGTGCCCTTTGACAGCGGCTCTCTGTTCTGCATTTACGCTATGCTTCATTATCCCAAAGCAATCAGAAATTTACCCCGAATGTTAATTTCTGTACTCAAATATTTAAAACATAAAAATCTCACCGAAATGAAAAGTGAAATTTTCTGTTTTATTCGTGATATTCCCGTTGAAAAGGCTGCAAAAAAATTCTGGGATAAGTACGAAAAGTATATTTTTGACTGGGCAAAAAAAGAAAACCGTGAACGTTATTCCGTTCTGATAAGTGCAAGTCCTCAGTTCCTTATACGTGAGGTTGCAGGACGTATCGAAATTGACGACTGTTTTTGTACACAGCATGACTCTGACGGCAAGATTATCGGTATAAATTGCCATGACAGGGAAAAGGTAAGACTTTTTAAAGAAAAATATGAGGGCTCAACCGTTATCAATGTCTATTCCGACAGTATTGAGAACGATAAATATATATTCTCTTTGGGGCAAAACTGTTTTTATACGGTAAAGGGCAAAAGAATCCCTTTTAAATACTCAGATAAATACAAAAATGAGTAAATCTGTCAATAAAACACTTGACAGATTTGCTTTATGCGATTATAATTGTTTTATCACAAAACCGGTTATTATGATTGGTTTTGGTTGAGAACGCACAGTAATGTGCAAAATATTATTTTATGGAGGTAATTCCAATGAAAATCAAAAAGATTTTGGCAATCATCCTTTCTCTTGTAATGGTTTTCGCTTTTGCTGCTTGTACTGATAACACAGATACAAACACAGATGAAGACAGCTCAGTTTCTTCCGATTCACAGAGCGAAGGCACATTTGCAAAAGAAGGCACACTCAAAATCGGCGGTATCGGTCCTCTTACAGGTGATGCTGCTCAGTACGGTGTAGCTGTTAAACTCGGTGCAGAGCTTGCAGTTGCAGAAATCAACGCAGCAGGCGGTATCAACGGCTACAAAGTTGAATTCCAGATGGAAGATGATGTTGCAGACGCTGAAAAGGCTGTTACAGCTTACAACACCCTTAAAGACTGGGGTATGCAGATGCTTATGGGTACAGTTACATCTACACCCTGTGCAGCTGTTTCTGCTGAAACAGAAGTAGACAATATGCTTCTTATCACTCCTTCAGGTTCTGCTACAGACTGTATCGAGCCCGACACAGCATTCCGTGTATGCTTCTCAGACCCTGCTCAGGGTACAGTTGCTGCTGACTACATAAAGGATAACAACCTTGCAACAAAGGTTGCTGTTATCTACAACAGTTCAGACAGCTACTCAACAGGCATCAAGGACACATTTGTTGCACAGGCTGCAAAAAATGGTATTACCGTTGTTGCTCAGGAAGCTTTCACAAACGATAGTGCAACTGACTTCAGTGCACAGGTAACAAATGTTAAGGCTGCAGGTGCAGAGCTTGTATTCCTTCCCATTTACTACACTCCCGCATCACTTATCCTTAAGCAGGCTAACGATATGGGTTACAACCCCATCTATCTTGGTTCTGACGGTATGGACGGTATCCTCGGTATGGAAAATATCGACACAACTCTTGTTGAAGGTCTTATGTATCTTACTCCTTTCATGGAAACAGCTACAGACGATGTTACAGTTAACTTTGTTACAAAGTTCAAGGCTGCTTATCCTGACCAGACTCAGTACATGAACCAGTTCTGTGCAGACGCTTACGATGCTATCTACGCTATCAAGGCTGCTGCTGAAAAGGCTGATATTGCTGCTGATATGTCAGTTTCAGATATTGGTGATGCCATGAAGGTTGCTATGACTGAAATCACTCTTGACGGTGTTACAGGTGCTAATATCACTTGGGACGCAACAGGTGAGCCCACAAAGACTCCCAAGGTTGTTAAAATCGTTAGCGGTTCAGTTGCAGAAGCATAATTCTTTTTAGTTCTTAATTCTATTGGGTATGTCGCTGAAAATTGCGGCATACCCTTGCACAATGTTTGGAATGTTGTTTCAAGAGCTTTGAAACAAAGTATCGGTTCTTTTTGATGCCTTGTTTCAGAGCTTTTGATTCCCCACTTATGAGGAGTGAAAATTATATGGTATTTCTTTCACAATTGATTTCCGGAATCAGTCTTGGCGGTATATATTCACTTATTGCACTTGGATATACAATGGTTTACGGAATTGCAAAAATGCTTAACTTTGCACATGGTGATGTTATTATGATCGGTGCGTTTGTAATTTATACAAGCGTTGTTTCTGCCGGTCTTAATCCTGTTATCGGTGTACTTATTGCGATGGTATTCTGTACAGTTTTAGGTATGCTTATTGAGCGTCTTGCTTATAAGCCTTTAAGACAGGCTACATCTCTTGCAGTTCTTATTACTGCTATCGGTGTTAGCTATTTTCTGCAGAATATTGCGTTGCTCGTATTCGGTTCCGATACAAAACAATTCTCATCAGTTGTTAATCTGGAACCTGTTTCGCTTGCAAACGGTGAACTTGTAATCTCAGGTGAAACAATAGTAACTATTGCTGTTTCTGTTGTTATAATGATTGCTCTGTATCTCTTTGTAAACAAAACTAAGCCCGGCAAAGCTATGCTTGCTGTTTCCGAGGATAAGGGTGCGGCTCAGCTTATGGGTATCAATGTAAACGGAACAATAGCTCTTACTTTTGCAATAGGTTCTGCTCTTGCCGCAGTTGCAGGTGCACTTCTTTGCTCGTCATATCCTGCCCTTAGTCCCTACACAGGCTCAATGCCGGGTATCAAGGCATTCGTTGCGGCTGTTTTCGGCGGTATCGGTTCAATTCCCGGTGCTATGATTGGCGGTATTCTTCTGGGTATAATTGAGAATCTCAGCAAAGCATATATTTCATCACAGCTTTCAGATGCAATTGTTTTTGCAGTTCTCATATTGGTACTTCTTATCAGACCTACGGGTATTATGGGTAAGAAGATTAATGAAAAAGTGTAAGGGGTGATACAGTATGTTAAAAACAAATTCAAAACTCAAAAAAAAGAACACAAATACTGTAAAACCTTTTAAAGGTAAAGATCTTATCACATATCTTATTGTTGTTGTATTCTTTACAGTTTTTCAGACACTTTCAGCAACGGGTTCGCTGAAAAATTCATTAAAAGCTCTGTTAGTTCCTATCTGTGTTCATGTAATTCTTGCAGTATCTCTTAATCTTGTTGTAGGATTTCTCGGTGAATTAAGCCTTGGTCATGCAGGATTTATGTGCGTAGGTGCGTTTACAGGTTCATTTTTCTCCGTTCTGATGAAAGATGTTATAACGGTTGATTGGGTAAGATTTGCCTGTGCTTTTGCAGTTGGTGCAGTTTGTGCCGCTGTTGCAGGTATTCTTATCGGTATTCCTGTTCTTCGCCTAAAAGGTGACTACCTTGCAATCGTTACGCTTGCATTCGGTGAAATTATAAAAACTATCGTTAACGCTCTTTATATCGGTAAGGATTCAAACGGATTCCATATTTCACTTGATTCTGCAAAACTCGGACTTGAAGCTGACGGTGTGATAGTTCTTAACGGACCGCAGGGTATTTCCGGTACACCTAAGAATTCCACATTCTTAATAGGTTTTATTCTTGTTATGCTTGTGCTTGTTATTGTTAATAACCTTATGGATTCAAGAACAGGCAGAGCTATTATGTCTATTCGAGATAACAGAATTGCGGCAGAATCAGTTGGTATTGACATTACAAAGTACAAACTTATGGTATTTACCATATCAGCTGCGATGGCGGGTATAGCAGGTGTTCTTTATTCACACAATCTTTCAAAGCTTACTGCTACAACTGCAAACTTTGGCTACACAATGTCCATAACTATCCTTGTATACGTTGTTCTCGGCGGTCTTGGTAATGTTAAAGGTTCTGTAATTGCGGCTGCACTTCTTTATGCTCTTCCCGAACTTTTAAGAGGTCTCAGAGATTACAGAATGCTTATCTATTCAATCATTCTTATTATAGTTATGATTTTCAATAACGGCTCATACTTTGTAGCTCTTCGTGAGAAAATTTCATACAAATTTAAAAATAAAAGAACAACAACAGGGGAGGCAGCATAAATGGCATTACTTGAAGTTAAAAATTTAGGTATTACTTTCGGCGGTCTTCACGCAGTTGATAATTTTAATCTTACCCTTGAAAAAGGCGTACTTTACGGACTTATCGGTCCTAACGGTGCAGGTAAAACCACGGTATTTAACCTGCTTACGGGTGTATATGCTCCCACAACAGGTACGTTTTTCCTGGACGGCAAAGAACTTAAAGGCAAAAAACCTGCTGAAATAAATAAGGCAGGTATTGCCCGTACTTTCCAGAATATACGTCTTTTTAAAAATCTTTCAGTTCTTGATAACGTTAAAATCGGTTTGCATAATCAGATGAAATATTCCACTATTGAGGGAATTTTCAGATTGCCCGGATTTTTTAAGACGGAAAAGCAAATGAATGAAAAAGCTATGGAACTGCTTAAAGTTTTTGACCTTGACGGCAGTGCAGACACTCTTGCATCAAATCTTCCGTACGGTAAACAGAGAAAGTTGGAAATCGCAAGAGCTATTGCTACAAATCCCAAGCTGTTGCTTCTTGATGAACCTGCCGCAGGTATGAACCCCAATGAAACAAAAGAACTTATGGAAACAATCCATTTTATAAGAGATCATTTTGACCTTACGGTTCTTGTAATTGAGCATGATATGAGTCTTGTTTCAGGTATTTGTGAGGAAATTACAGTTCTTAATTTCGGCAAGGAACTTGCAAAGGGCAAAACTGCGGAAGTTTTGAAAAATCCCGAAGTTGTTAAGGCTTATTTGGGTGAGTAAGGAGGAGTATTTATGGCAATGCTTGAGGTAAGAAATCTTAACGTTTTCTTCGGTGTTATTCAGGCTATTAAGGACATTTCATTTGATGTTGACTATGGTGAGGTTGTTGCTCTTATAGGTGCCAACGGTGCAGGTAAAACCACAACTCTTCACACGGTAACAGGTCTTCTTTCCCCAAAAAGCGGTTCAATCACACTTAACGGTAAGGATATTACCAAAATCCCGGCACATAAGATTGTAAGCATGGGTATGGCTCATGTTCCGGAGGGCAGACGTGTATTTGCATCACTTTCAGTTTTTGATAACCTTAAAATGGGTGCATATACAAGAACGGATAAAAAAGAAATCAACAATTCACTTGAATTGGTTTTTGAATATTTCCCAAGACTTAAAGAGCGTCGCAACCAGGTTGCGGGTACTCTTTCCGGTGGTGAACAGCAGATGCTTGCTATGGGAAGAGCACTTATGTCAAACCCGTCAATCATTCTTATGGATGAGCCTTCAATGGGTCTTTCACCTCTTTATGTTGGTGAAATTTTTGAAATTATCAAAAAGATTAAGAGTGAGGGTGCAACCGTTCTTCTTGTTGAGCAGAATGCAAATATGGCACTTTCTGTTGCAAACAGAGCCTATGTTCTTGAAACGGGTAAAATAATTATGGATGGCGAGGCATCGGCTCTTCTCAATGATGAGCGTGTCCGTAAAGCATATCTTGGAGCATAATAATTATAAAAAAATTACAGAGATAAGCGTTTTTGCTTATCTCTGTTTTTTGGTATGACGGGCATATCAATTCAATGAATTAAAAAATATCTTATTGCTGTTCTGCGGTACACCTGCATAGGTTAATGTTGATTTAAATGCAACATCAAGTATAGAATCAGCACCGCCAACATTCGAGATTGAACTTCTTTCAATAAATGTTAAGTAGCCATCATCGGAATATACAAGCACAAATTCCGTAGTATCTTTTAGATAGAATTCATATTCATCCGCGCTGTAGTAGTTGCGAGAAACACACTCAAAGATCACGGTGTGTTGCTGTAATTTGGATTCGCCGTTATAAACAGTTAAAGTAACTTCCGATTTGTCTGCGGATTTTCCATCACCTTCGCTAGGCGTCCAATAAACTGTTTTTCCTTTTTCAAAACGCATATCAGTGTCACGTGGCTGATCTTCAGCTTCAAGGTTCCAAAATTCTCCGCCCGTACAGGTTGCATTTACGTGGGTATATTCACAGTCGAACGCAAATGCCCTGGTATAGTGCGAGGTATAACTGAGTGAAGGATTATAGCTCCAAGTAAGTTTTTCAGAACCGCCTACTGTGCTGTCATAGCTGTTTTCAATGTTCCCCTCATATTCAAGCTCATAAACATAACGAACTTTTGTAGGCTCTCCGTTTTTAAAGTCCGCAAAAGTCATATATAAAGTGCCATCCTTTTGCAACAGTAACATATACGGATAACCACCTATATCATCGGGAGTATTATGATACCATGCTTTTTTATTATTTTTTAACAAATCATCAAGACTTTTATAATTAAACCACTCAGGTATATCACTAAAAAGGTTGGAAAAATTTTCATTATGGAGGTTCACTTCTTCATAAAGAGCTCCTGTGGACAACACTTCACCTGTAAAATGGTAAATGTGCATACCTCCGTTGGTTTTTATTTCAATTCTGTCGTTTTCAAAATCGGGAACATAACTGTATGCTCCGTCAAAATATATCTCCGTTGAAAGTTTGTATGAGCCATTTTGAATATCTGTCGGTTTTACAGGATTTGTCAGGAAACAAACCGCAACTGCAATACTCACAATAATAGCAACCACAATAATCCAAAATGCAGGTTTCTTGTAATTGAGTACAGATTTAACTCTGTCCTTGACACCTACCTCACCGAAAGCAAGAGGACAAGCTGCAATCATTCGTCTGTTTACACTGCAAGTGAGTAATGCTTGTGAATAGTCTGCACGTTGCTCATTGTTAAGCTCTTTTACAACCTTTTCATCGCAGGCAAGTTCAATATCACGGCAGAGAAGAACATAACCGAGCCAAACCATTGGATTGAACCAATGGAGCGTAAGAATCAGAAAGCCAAGAGGCTTCCAAAGATAGTCTTTTCTGCGGATATGTGCCTGCTCATGAGCAATAACGTGGTCCATATCCTGTCCGTTAATATTAAAGGGTAAATAGATTTTTGGCTTGATTATACCGAGAACAAAAGGTGATACAACGGCTTCACTTTGATAAATGTTATCACGAAGCAGAACCGCTGTTCCGATTTTACTCTTTAATCTTAAGAAACTCACAAGAGTATAAATCAGGAGAGCAACTATACCAATAATCCATACAATTGCTAATATGGTGGTAATATCAACAAAATTACCCATAGGTCTTGTTACACCTTCAAAATAGTTGCCTTGAAGATAGCCGTTAATCTGATTGTCTATGACCGAAACACCGGAGTCAATTTGTGGTCTTGGAGAATCAGGAGTTTTACTGATTGTTTCAGCACTTGGGATAAGGCTGAATATGCTTTCAAAAGAAAAAGGCATAATAAGTCGCAGACCTGCAATTCCCCAAAGCACACAGTTTATCCATTTTGGTGCTTTTTTCAATATAAGTCTTAAAAGAAGAATTGCCAAAACAATCCAACAAGCGGAAATGCTCATATTGACTATTTTTAAGAATATACCTGCCATTATAATTCTCCTTTCCTGTATCGGTCAATCATCTTTTGTACTTCATCAATTTCCTTTTCTGAGATTTTCTGATGCTTTGTAAACGCTGCAATGAATGCAGGAAGAGAGCCTTCAAAGGTTTTTTCAACCATTTCATTGATTTCCGATGCCTGAACCGCATCCTTTGAAACTAAAGAAGAAACAATGGTGTTTTCATTCTTGAGTACACCTCTTTCAGACAAACGCTTGATAACGGTGTATGTAGTGGTAGGCTTCCAACCCAACTGCTCTTTACAAAGATTGACGAGTTCACTGCTTTTGATTGGTTCGTGCTCCCACAGAATCAAGCAAAAACGATATTCACTTTCAAATATTTTTGGTGTATCCATATTGATTTCTCCTTTCTCTAATCCATTAGAGTGTATCTACACTCTAACACATTAGAGCTAAAATGTCAACATGTTTTGAAAAATTAAAATAGCGGCAAGAATTCAAATTCTTACCGCTTCTGTAATTTTTATTTGCTTTTGTAATATAACAAACAATGACAGTAACCTTCAAATTCGGGATCTGCAATCTGTTCTTTAAATTCTTTGCACATGCACTTTGTATCTTCCGACTGTTTCAGCTTGCAAGGGCAGTAACCGCCTGTTCGTTTAAGTCCGTCTTTAACGGTCTTAACGATTTCCTGATTTTCATTAAGAGTAATTTTCATTAATAGTTATCTGCTTTAAGTTCAAAGTATGCCTGAGGATGAGCACAAACGGGGCATACTTCGGGAGCCTGCTGACCTACAACGATATGACCGCAGTTTGAGCACTGCCATATTCTGTCGCCGTCACGGGAGAATACAAGACCGCCTTCAATGTTTGCAATAAGCTTTCTGTAACGCTCCTCGTGTTCTTTCTCGATTTTGCCGACCTCTTCAAAGAGATATGCAATCTGTTCAAATCCCTCTGCTCTTGCATCTTCAGCAAAGCCTGCATACATATCCGTCCATTCGTAGTTTTCGCCTGCCGCTGCATCAGCAAGATTAACAAGTGTTGAAGGCATACCGTCATGAAGGAGTTTAAACCAGATTTTTGCGTGTTCTTTTTCGTTACGGGCAGTTTCTTCAAAGAGGTTGCCTATCTGTACATAACCGTCTTTCTTAGCTTTTGATGCGTAGTAAAGATATTTTGTGTGAGCCTGTGATTCGCCTGCAAATGCAGCCATAAGATTTTTTTCTGTTTTTGTACCTTTGATTTCCATAGTAGAATTCTCCTTTTTGATTTCTTTTTTATTACCAATAGGTTCAAAATCTTCCGCACCGTGTTTGCAAATAGGACAAACATAATCGTCGGGTAATTCATCACCTTTATATACGTAACCGCAAATTTTACAACGGTATCCGCTTTCTTCCGTCGCTTCTGTAGGTTTTGGCTTAACGTTTGCATGATAATAAGCATATGTCATTGACGGTAAATCGGAAAGAGTTTTTGCATCTGTAACATCTGCTATAAACATAGTATGCGTAATTAAATCAATTTTTTCCACAACTGAGCAGGAAATATAAGAATTTGTGTGTTTTTCAAGATAAGAAATTCCGTTCTCAGCAAATGCTATGCCGTTATATCCTTTTATTTTTTCTGTATCTCTGCCGCTTTGGAAACCAAAATGCTTGAATACGTCAAAGGGTGCGGAAATATCAAGGATTGAAACATTGAATCTGTCTGTCTCGTTGATAGTGTCATGTGTATAATTTGATTTATTAACCGTTATTGACATCCTGTTGGGATTTTCTGTAACCTGCATAGCCGTGTTGATGATGCAGCCGCTTCTGTCACTTGTGAGCACAAACAGTCCGTAACTCAGGTTAAACATAGCTTTTTTATCCATAATTAACACCTCTAAAACAATAATCATTCTTATTATGTCTAAATTATATAATGATATTAAAAAAATGTCAATAGTTTTTTTAAAAAATTTGACCGTTTTTTCAACGGTCAAAAAATCTGCTATTTATTGCAACTGCATCCGGATGAACAGGATGAACACGAAGAAGAGCCTGAGAATGAGTCGAAGTCAGAATCTCTTTCGCTGGGCGGGAAAAATTCACCCACGGGAAACTTAATTTTTCTGAAAGAGTCGCAAGGGTCTTCGGTGTTGCAGGTACATTCCTTGCTGGGCATACAGAAATCGTAAGCAGGAATAAGCATCTGTACGTCACGTTCAAGCTGGACTATGGTAAACAGACCGATAGTAACCCTGACTGCTTTTTCCGTGTTTTCACTTACGAATCTGCCCGAAAATGTGCGTCTTACACAAGAGGGAACACAGCAAGCTATATCGGTAACGTTGTTACAGCAATCGCAGGGGCGACAAAGCTTGGCATCAAGGCAAAGCGGCTCAGCAACCTGTATTTTCGCTCTGGGATTGCTTGAAACCATAGGTAAGCTTTCTCGTGAGTCATCGCAGAGCTCAGATGTGAAAATCTTTACATTACCGTCACTGCCGAAAAGTATACATTTTTTTGAAAATACAGCCAAACCGCTTACGCACTCACTCGGGCAGTTGGGTGAGGTGATAACTTCAAGATTAACTTTAAAAAAGAAAGTTAAATCAACGGAATAAAATCCTCTGTTAAAGGGCACGCAGTCAACATCGGAAAACACGCTGATAACTTCGCAGCCTTTACATCTGACTGTTGTTGCATTGTCGATTATCTGCTGAGTACAATCGGTGAAATATACCCTCATATCAGCAAGGCAATCTTTGTCTGCACAGGAATCGTACACTCTTGAAGTGTCAATGCAGACGGCTTCTTTAATTTTTTTACATGATGTATCGTAATCGTTCATAAAAAATCCTCCCGTAAAATGACTTTCAATACATTTTATGGGAGAACTTAATTTTTGTTACAATTATAATTCGGCTTTTACGGGAATTGAGCCGTTTGCCATTGATTCATCTGCACAAAATACTACAAGATGACCTAAAACAGAATCATCAAGTGATGTGCAAGAGATAGAAGGCTCGGACTCGTTTATATATTTAATAAAGTCAGCAACAAGTGAATGGTCACCGCCACCGTGACCGATTGAAGCTGAATGATTCTGTGATAAATCAACAACTCTGTCGGTGTGGTCATTATCGTTATGAGGGTTTATGTAAGAAACGGTAAATTTCTGGTCTTCAAAAACGCCGTTGATTTCACCCTTAGTTCCGATAACTCGTATAATTCGTTTTGAAAATGCACAGCCTGCGGTGAGATTGTGTGTGCCTGTTGCACCGTTGCTGAATTTAATCATTACAGTCTGATGGTCTGCAACATTGTTGTCGCATTTGTAAGCACATCTACCGTAGGGACTGATGTTTTTAAGGTATTCATATTTTTCTTCATATGATGCATGATGAAGCTCGGGCCATACATAAAAATCCCATCTTCCGGGCAGGTCAAGATATATTCTTTTTGCTGAAAGATTACAGGTATCAACATATTTGCAGTCAACCATACATCTTTCTCCTGCATCTTCGGGAGCATTATCCTTGTTAAAATACAAAAGCGAACCGGCACTCGTTACGTATTCGGGTTTTAAATCACCCATAATCCACATCATAAGGTCGATATCGTGGCAACACTTAGCAAGAAGCATAGAGGTTTTTGACCTGTCGGAGTTTGCCCACTTACCTCTGACGTAAGATGTTGCATAATGATGATAGCTTACGTCTTCACAAAGCTGAATACTGATTATTTCGCCTATTTCACCCTGTGAAACAGTCTTTTTTATTTCCTTATAAAATTCCGAATATCTTAAAACGTGACATACCATGACCTTGTTACCGTGTTTGTTTACAACATCAACAAGCTCAGTCATTTCAGCCTTGCTGACAGCAAAAGGCTTTTCAAGAAGCATATCGTAACCTGCTTTAAGCAGAGGAATTGATGTTGAAACATGGTCTTTATCCATTGTGCCGTTAATAATAACGTCAGCAAAACGCTCTCTTTTTGCAAGTTCTTCTGCATTTTTGAAGCAGTTTTCTTGTGGAATACCGTATTTTTTTACTGCGTCCTCAACTCTTGCCTTGTCAGGGTCAGCTATACCCACGATTTGCAATTCATCGGGATGCTCAAGTGAGTAGTCTGCATAAATGATTGAACGGTGCCCCGCACCTACAATGATTGCTGTAATAGGTTTTTTGCTCATAACTAATATTCCTCTAAATATCAATAATTATTATACTGTGCTTTGTGTAAGGGATGAATTTTTGAGTTATGTCATCGGTCTTTATTTTAAGCGTTGATGTATTTTTGCAGGGATGACAACCGAAATATTCATTTTTAAGTATATCTGAATCAATCGCCACGGTTACTTTGCATTGTGGGTCATTAATTAAGCCTAAAATACTTATTGAACCCGATGATAAGCCGAGATACTCGGTAAGCTCATCATCCGATGCAAATGAAAGCCTGCTTGAACCAACCTGCTTTGATACTTTGCCTGCATCATATTTTTTATTACCCTCAAGCAAAAGCAGACAGTATATACTTTTTCTGTTGTTTGTTAAAAACAGATTTTTACATACGGAAACATCAAGCAGTTTTTCTGTTTCACCACATTCAGCTATCGTAGCGGCAGGAGAGTGGTCTGCCCTGAGAAACGGTATACCAAGCTCACAAAGAACATTATATACACGTTCTTCAACATCACTTCTTGTGTCACTCGGACGTGAAGAATATATTTCATAACTCATAAAATCACCTGTAAATGATTTTGCATAAGAATATTAGCACAAATTTCTGTTTAATTCAACATCTTTTTGTAAAATACTAAAATAAGTTCTGCGTACTTTTTAAGTAAGTACGCAGAAAATTCAATATTATTCTTCAGTTGTAAGTTTTGCTGTGATTTCTTTCATTTTATCGTCGGTAAGTTTGAATTTAGTTGAGAAAACAATAAGTGAAAGAGCCATAAGCACCATGGGTAACACAAGCATCATTACGGTAATTGCGGAATGTGCCATTTCGGGGTTTGCAGAGTGTAAATCACCGTCGTAGTGTGAAATTGAAAGCCCTGCATACAGAATAATCGTCTGCACCGTGTATGCCATTTTTTGCAGAAAACCTTTCATTGAGAATGTAACGGATTCAGCCCTGTAGCCCATTTTATATTCTCCGTAATCAACGATATCTGCAAGAAAAACAGTCTGTGAAACGAACATTGATGCCGTACCGATTTGTGCAAGAAGATACATTATGCTCATGGCGGTAATACTGTCAGCCTGACCTGAAATAAACATTCCGATGTAGCCTGCAATAGCGAGAGAAAGTGAAAACTGATATGTTCTTCTTCTTGATGTAAATTTCATCATTATCGGGATAACTGCAAGTCCGAGAATAGAGCCTACTGCACCGAAAGTGTTGAATCCGCTTTGACTTGAACTGTCACCTACGACAACGTCAAAATAGTATGCACCAACGCCGGAAATCATATAGAAGCCTGCGTTTGAAAGCATGGCGAACAGAATGAATATTCTGAGCTGGTCGTTACTTTTTATAACTTCAAATATTTTTTTGAAAGAGAACTTTTCTCCGGACGGAGTTCTGTGCTTTTCTTTAGTTGTGCCAACACTGATTGAGGAGAACAATATCAGTCCTGCGGCACAAACAAGTGACATTACTGTGAATGTGCGGGCATCGTAAACAGGTTCACCTGTGTTAGCATCAATAGTAACGCTGACAGCACCCATGAGCAGAGGTCCTCCGATTGACACAATGCCCTGACCGAGTCCCGAGAATGTTCTTGCGATAGTTGCAATAAGACTTCTTTGTTTTGCATCGTTTGTAAAAGAGGGCACCATTGACCAATATGGTATATCGGCGAGGGTGTTTGACATTCCCCAGAAGATATACATAAACGCTATGTACACATACAGAGCCGTGCCTGTGAGTCCGAAAATATTGTTGAATAGTAAAGCAAGTATTACTGAGTTCAGTAACGAGCCTAAAAGAATCCAAGGTCTGTATTTGCCCATTTTGAACTTACCGTTGTCAACGATTGTTCCCATCATCGGGTCGTTGATGCCGTCCCAGATTCTTGCAAGGGGAGTAAGGATAAGCAAAAAGTTTGAGCTCAGTTTAAGTACGTCCGTAAGATACTTGTTAAGATAGGAATAAAACATACCGTAGCTAAGGTCCAGACCGATTGCACCTGAGCCATAACCGAGATATTTAAGTATACCGCCTTTTTTTTCTTTCGTTTTGTCAGCCATAAATAAAACCTCCTAATGTTACCTTATATATTATAATACTTTTCTTTAAGTATCAAGTAAAATACGAAAATTAAGTAACAATTTTTTTTAAATTTCCGTAATGTCTTGTTTTTTTTATTCTTTTATTTTATAATAACTTAAATAAGGTGGTTTTATATGCTTACGGATAAAATTTTAAACAAAAAGAAAACTCTTATATTTACCTCGGCGGCATTATTGATTATAGTAGCCGTTATTATATCTGTGTGTGTCGGTTTATTGAGTAATTCTGACACACAGGAAAATGAATCAACAACGGTAAATAATGGTACACAAACTGAAGTTCTTACAGGTGACAGCACATTTCTTGTTGTAATTACTAACGAATCAAATGAGATAGTTATGCCGATGCTTGCAGATTTTAAGATTTATTCATGTCAGCTTGTTATTACTCCGTTATCTTTTAACACGGTAACGTCAAACGGCAAAACATATTCAGAAACCTATTCTTACGGCGGCATTAATTTGTTACAGAGTGCAGTTGAAGAAGTGAGAAATATTAATATCGACCGATATGCCGTAATAAACAAAGCGGGATTTAATCGTCTTACAGAGCTTATGGGTGAAGTCGTACTCTATGTGGATGAAGATTTTACTTATGATACATCCGATAAAACATATACCGTTACTAAAGGTGAAAACAGTATGGGCTCGGATATGCTTTTTACCTACGTTTCGATACTTGCAAACCGCACGGACGGAGAAAATGCTGCAACGCAGGCGATTTGCACAATCGTAAATTCCTATATTGAAAATGTTGATTTATCTGATACACAGGAACTATTTGGAAGTATTACAAATTGTTTTACAACTGATGTAACAATATCCGATTACTATACTGCAAAAAGTGATATTGAGTATCTTCTTTCAAACGGTTTTAAATGTATTATATCTAACGATGTGGCTTGATAATGAAAAACAGAATATTAAGAATAATTATCACGGTTTTATCCTTTGTTGCAATTGTTTTGTTTATTGCGGATATTGCCGAAGAATATATTGATAAAGAAAAGATTAAAACATATTTTTCGGTTTTTGTTTATCCGGATGAGTTTGATGCTGATAATAAACCTTATTCGACTCACAATTTTGATAATCTGACAGATATTGAAAAAAAGGCATATATAAGCATTTTTAACAGTATTGAAGAGCATCCCGAGTATATCAAAATTCCGTACCTTACAAGCGACGAATACAGCAGAGTGTACTTTGCCGTAAAAAATGATAATCCGAATATGCTGTGCTTTAGTGAAGTTTGTACCGTATCTGCTGTTTACGGCAAATCTGCTCTTTTAAGTGTTGCTTATGAATGTTCTGCTGACGAATGTAATAAGGCACAATCAGAGCTTATAAAAACGGTAAAAGAAATTATTGCTGAAATGCCCGAATATAATACAGATTACGATAAAGAACTGTACATCCATGACTATATTGCAAAAAACTGTGTCTATGATGAGGGATTGGATGCATCCACGGCGTATAACTGTCTTATTGACGGATATGCCATATGCTCAGGTTATGCAAGAGCTGCCATGCTTCTTCTCAGAGAAGCAGGTATAGATTCTATGCTTATCGGCGGTAACGGATATTCCGAATCGCAGGGGTATGTCAGTCATATGTGGAATATTGTGTGGCTTGACGGCGAAGCATATCATTTGGATGTTACATGGGATGACCACAACGATTCCGATGCAGGATATATAAGTCATATGTATTTTAATGTAACTGATGAAATGATTTCTCAGGACCATTCTGATTTTGAACTCAGTTATGAATGTACGGCGTTAACTTACAACTATTTTTACTATAATAATATTTTGTTTGATACATATGATACGAATGTGTTGAACGACATTAAGCTTAAATTTTTAAACAATATACAAAACGGACAGTACTATATTGAATTTGCATTTGATAACGATTCGGCATACAGTACCGCAACACAGAATTTGTTAGAAAATCTTGAATCCGGTGCTGATATTTACAATGTGCTAAATTTTCTGTCAAAATATGTTACAGGTAATATCAGTGTTGCAGGTGTTAATGTGAGTTGTGACGATAACAGAAGAAGCATAACAATGATGCTTAAACAAAATGTGTAAAGGATTGATTAATTTGGATAGTGAAAAAATAAAAGAAGCAGTAAGAGATATTCTTGAAGCTATCGGTGAAGACCCTGACAGAGAGGGGCTTGTTGAAACCCCTGCAAGAGTTGCCGCCATGTATGAAGAGATTTTTGCAGGAATAGCCGATGACCCTAAAAATTATATGAAAGTGTTTACAGAGGCAGATAATGACGAGGTTGTTGTTGTGCGTGATATTCCCCTTTATTCCATGTGTGAACATCACCTGCTCCCGTTTATAGGTAAAGCTCATATTGCATATATTCCGTCAAACGGCAAGGTTATCGGTCTTTCAAAACTTGCAAGAATTGTAAGCTCATTTGCAAAAAGACCTCAGCTACAGGAGAGAATAACCTCGCAGGTTGCAGATTTTCTTGAGCAGGAGCTTAATCCGTTGGGTGTTGCTGTCGTTGTAGAAGCAGAGCATTTGTGTATGACTATGCGTGGAGCAAGAGCCGCAGGAGCCGTCACCAAAACATCCGCATTAAGAGGTATTGCAAAAAGCGATGCACGCACAAGAGCTGAAATTATGTCATTACTGAAAGGTTAAGGTGAAGAAAGTGCACAAAAAGATTATTTCGTTTCTACTTGTTATTTTAATAGTGCTTTCATTGTCTGCTTGTTCGGATAATGACGCTTACTACACAGACGATAACGGCACGCAGTACCTTGTTTGCAGGGATTCTGACGGCAATATTATTATAAATGAAAGCGGTAAACTGCTTGTTTATACATTAAATGAAAATAATAAAAAAGTAAAAGCAGATTCTGGCGAATACCTTACCGAATATGTAACGTTTAACGGACAGATTGTTTCCGACGGTGTGGTTGAAACAGCGGAAATGCGTTTTGAATTGCCTAAGAACTTTAAAGAAAGTCGTGAAAATCCCGGATATTTTTATTATTCAGAATATGAGGGTGAAATTTTTATAGATTATTACTCAAGCGGCATGGATTTACATATTCAGTCACAAGAAAAAAATTGTGAAGATTTGCTTGAAAGCTTCGGCAGCGAGGTGTTTTCATACAAAAAATATACCGTAGAGATTAGCGGTATCGAGTGTACGGCGTTCAGCAGTCTTTCCACCACATCGGAATATTACAAAAATGCGTTTTTCTATTTTATTCCTTACGATACGGGTTATTACGTTATCAACTGTAATATCAGCACAGATTACAAAAACAAAGCAGATTTTGATTCTTTTGCAAAATCCGTTATATTAAAGGACTATTAATGAATTGAGGTCGGTTTTGCTTAAAAAAGTGAATCGATCTCTTTTATTTTGTGTGATTTTATGTTACAATAATTATAAGAGTTTTTATGTTCAGAGGCGTTTATGGATAAATTCGTGTTAAAATCAAAATATAAGCCTGCGGGAGACCGACCACAGACAATAGACGAGCTTGTTAAGGGTGTACAAAACGGATATACGGAGGTGTAACAGGCTCCGGAAAGACTTTTACCATGACTAATATCATCGAGGATATCAATTTTAATAGGAGTGCCTTATATGGATGTGAAAGAAATTAAAAGGTTATTTGAAAACTGTGAATGTAAAAAAGAACATACTTGCCCTATAGATGCTGTTGTGATCGACAAAGATGCTTTGTGCCGTCTCAAACAAATGTGTGAAGACTATAGTTCCGTATTATTGGTATCTGATGATAATACCTATGAAGTTTGCGGTAAAGATGTTTCCGCCTTGCTTGAAGGAAAAGTTGAAAACAACTTGATTTTTAACACGGGTAAAAAAGTTCTTATTCCTAATGAAAGGGCAATAGAATTTGTTGAAAATAAGATAACAAAGCAAACAGATTTAATTATTGGTGTCGGTTCAGGTGTCATTAACGATTTGTGTAAATATGTAAGTTTTTTTCATAAATTACCATATTTTATCGTTGCTACTGCACCATCAATGGATGGTTATGCTTCTATTGGTGCTGCGATGATACTTGGCGGTATGAAGGTGACTGTAAACGCAAGACCGCCTAAGGCCATTTTTGCGGATGCTAATGTTTTAAGAAACACACCAATGGATATGTTAAAAGCCGGATATGGCGATATTATAGGAAAATTTTCTTGCCTTAATGACTGGAAATTAAGTGCGCTTGTAAATGATGAATATTATTGTGAAAAGATTTATAATTGCACATTAAAATGTGTTATGGATATAAAAGATGAAGCAAAAAATATTTTAGCAAGGGAAGAAAGTGCCATTTCTAAACTAATGGAAGCGTTAGTTATGGTGGGAATATTAATGAGCTTTGCGGGTTCTTCAAGACCTGCATCGGGAAGTGAACATCACCTATCGCATTTCTTTGAAATAACAGGTATTATAGATAATAAAGAATACTTTGCTCACGGTATAGACGTTTTATATTCAACATATTATACCCAAAAGGTTAGAGAAGAACTTTTAAAATTAAAGGCACCTTTGCAAAACAAAACTATTTCTGCAATAGATTTTGAGAATAAAATTAAAAGTATTTATTCAATTATTTCCGACGAAGTTATTGCTTTGCAAAACAAGTTGGGTTGGTACAATAACAATAAATTCGATATATACCGTAAGAAGTGGAATGAAATACAATCAATCCTTGCAGGAGCACCGTCTTCTTCAGAAATAAAGAGTTATATTGAATCAATTGGTTTGGATTTAGAAGATTTTATCTCTATGTATGGCGAAGAAAAGATTTCTAATGCTCTTTGGTTTGCCAAAGATTTAAAGGATAGATATTCTGTTCTGTGGCTCAATTTTGAATTAAAATACTAATTATACAAAGATATAGGAAAAGGGGTGAGAACGTGCCGGACAAGTTTATCTTACATTCAAACTATAAGCCTACGGGAGATCAGCCGCAGGCAATAGACGAGCTTGTTAAGGGTGTGCAAAACGGATATACGGAGCAGACCTTGCTTGGTGTAACAGGCTCAGGAAAGACTTTTACCATGGCTAATATCATCGAGCGTGTTAACAGACCTACACTCATTCTTGCTCATAACAAAACGCTTGCCGCACAGCTTTGTTCCGAATTTCGTGATTTTTTTCCCGAAAACGCAGTTGAGTATTTTGTTTCCTACTATGACTATTATCAACCTGAGGCGTATATTGCAACAACCGATACTTATATTGAAAAAGATTCTGCTGTAAACGACGAAATTGACCGCTTACGCCATTCAGCAACATCTGCTCTTTCTGAGCGTAGAGATGTTATCATTGTAGCCAGCGTTTCTTGTATATACTCTTTGGGTGACCCTATTGATTACAAAAGTATGGTTATTTCTCTGCGTCAGGGTATGGAGAAAAGCCGTGACGACCTTATAGCAAAACTTGTTGATCTTCAGTATGAGCGTAACGACGTTAATTTTGTAAGAAATAAGTTCAGAGTCCGTGGTGATATTATAGAGATTTTTCCTGTTTATACATCGGAATTTGCCATAAGAGTTGAGTTCTTCGGTGATGAAATTGAGCGAATATGTGAATTTAACCCCGTAACAGGTAATGTCAATAACGTTGTTTCTCACGTGGCGATTTATCCTGCCTCCCATTATGTTGTTTCAAAAGAAAAACTTGAACAGGCAATCAAAAAAATTGAATGCGAAATGAAAGAGCGTGTTGAGTTTTTTGAAAAACAGGGCTTGCTCCTTGAAGCACAGCGAATTAAGCAAAGAACTGAATATGACATCGAGATGCTTCGTGAAACGGGTTTTTGTAAAGGAATTGAAAACTATTCTGCGGTTATGTCCGGCAGAAAAAGCGGAGAGCCGCCCTTTACTCTGATAGATTATTTCCCGGATGATTTTCTGTTATTTGTTGATGAATCTCATGTTACCTTGCCACAGGTAAGAGCTATGTACGGCGGTGACAGGTCAAGGAAGGATTCACTTATCGGATTCGGTTTCAGATTACCCTCTGCATATGATAACAGACCTCTCCAATTTGATGAGTTTTATCAAAAAATCGGTCAGAAGATTTTTGTCAGTGCAACTCCCGGTGATTTTGAAATGTCAAAAAGCTCCCATGTTGCAGAACAGGTTATCCGTCCCACAGGTCTGCTTGACCCCGAAATTGATGTGCGACCCGTTGACGGGCAGATTGAAGATTTGATTTCCGAAATAAATATAAGAGTTGAGCGAAAAGAAAGAGTGCTTATTACAACACTTACCAGGAAAATGGCAGAGAGCCTTACGGATTATCTTACTGACTACGGCATAAAAGTAAGGTATATGCACTATGATATAGATACGATTGAGCGTATGGAAATAATAAGAGATTTGCGTCTTGGCGAGTATGATGTTCTTGTAGGTATCAATCTGCTTCGTGAAGGTCTTGATATCCCCGAGGTGTCACTTGTTGCTATTCTTGATGCAGATAAAGAAGGATTTTTACGTTCGGAACGCTCACTTATTCAGACAATCGGCAGAGCAGCGAGAAATGCCTACGGTTCTGTTATAATGTATGCAGATACGGTTACTCCCTCAATGGAGTCGGCAATAAGAGAAACGTTGAGACGCCGTGAAAAACAAATCCGATACAATCAGCAACACGGTATCACTCCGCAGACTATTGTTAAACCTGTGCATGATGTTATAGAAATCAGTTCCAAGAGTGAAATTAATACCGAAACTGGCAGGAAACTGTCTAAAAAAGAGAAAATTGCATTAATCGAAAAGCTTACAAAGGAAATGAAAGCTGCCGCAAAATTGCTTGAATTTGAACATGCGGCATACTTGCGTGATAAGATTGAAAAATTGAAACAGGAGATATAAATGGTACAAAAAAGTATTATTGTTAAAGGTGCAAGGGAACACAATCTTAAAAATGTCAATATTGAAATTCCCAGGAATAAACTGATTGTTTTTACAGGTCTTTCAGGCTCAGGTAAGTCATCACTTGCATTTGATACAATTTATGCAGAGGGACAACGCAGATATATTGAATCACTTTCGTCTTATGCAAGAATGTTCCTCGGTCAAATGGATAAGCCCGACGTTGATTCTATAGAAGGCTTGTCACCGGCAATATCAATTGACCAAAAAACAACGTCAAAAAACCCAAGGTCAACCGTCGGTACGGTAACGGAAATCTATGATTATCTGCGTCTGCTTTTTGCAAGAATAGGCGTGCCTCATTGTCCTGTATGCGGCAAGGAAATCAAACAGCAAACAATAGACCAGATTGTTGATAAAGTCCTTGAAATGCCCGAGGGTACAAAGCTTCAGATTATGGCACCCATTGTAAAAGCAAAGAAAGGCACACATCAGAAAGAGCTTGCGAGCTTGAAAAAATCAGGTTATGTCCGTGCAAGGATTGACGGCAATATTTACGATCTTTCCGAAGATATCTCTCTTGAAAAGAATATAAAACACACTATTGAAATCGTTGTTGACCGTATTGTTATTAAGGATTCTGTAAGGACTCGTCTTGCAGATGCGGCGGAGCTTGCGGCAAAACTCTCACAGGGTACGGTGCTTGTTTCTGTCTCTGACGGTGAAGATATCCTTTTTTCACTCAACTATGCCTGTCCCGAACACGGAATCAGCATTGATGAGCTTTCACCGAGAATGTTCTCATTCAACAATCCTTACGGTGCTTGTCCTACCTGTACGGGACTCAGCTTTTTTATGCGTGTTGACCCCATGCTTGTTATTCCTGACAGGAAAAAATCTATCCGAGAGGGTGCAATAAAGGCATCGGGTTGGTCAAAAGCGGATTTTTCTTCCATAGCAAAGATGTATTTTGATGCCCTTGCGGAAAAATACGGTTTTTCACTTGATGAACCTGTTGAAAATTTTTCAAAACAGGCTTTAGACGCTATTTTATACGGTACAAAAGGTGAAAAACTTGTAATGCACCGTGCAACTGCATACGGAAGCGGAAATTACAACGCTGAATTTGAGGGAATTATCAATAATCTTGAACGCAGATATAAGGAAACTACTTCCGATTGGGCAAGGAGCGAAATTGAACAGGTCATGACGGCTTGTGAATGTGCCGATTGCGGCGGTTCGAGACTCAGAAAAGAGGTTCTTGCAGTCACCGTGGGCGGAATAAATATAGATGAATTCTGCCGTATGTCCGTAAAAAAAGAGATTGAATTTTTAGACGGTCTTGTTCTTACTGACAGAGAAAAAATTATTGCAACTCAGATTGTTAATGAAATTAGGTCAAGGCTCAATTTCCTTTGCTCCGTCGGTCTTGATTATTTGACTCTTGCAAGGTCGGCAGGTACACTTTCCGGTGGTGAAAGTCAGCGAATCCGCCTTGCAACGCAAATCGGTTCTGCTCTTATGGGCGTTCTGTATATTCTTGACGAACCAAGTATAGGTCTGCATCAGCGTGATAACGACAAACTCCTTGCAACTCTTCGTAATCTCCGTGATTTGGGTAATACGCTTATTGTTGTTGAGCATGATGAGGATACTATGTATGCCGCAGACTATATTGTTGATATCGGACCGGGTGCAGGTATTCACGGTGGTGAAGTTGTCTGTTCGGGCGATGTTGAAAAAATTAAAAAGTGCAAGCAATCCGTTACAGGTCAGTATTTAAGCGGAGTAAGAAAAATCCCCGTTCCCGTTAGAAGAAGACAGGGCAACGGCAAATGTCTTACGGTACGAGGTGCGGCAGAGAATAATCTTAAATGTATTGACGTGGATATCCCTTTAGGGCAGTTCGTTTGTGTTACGGGTGTTTCAGGTTCGGGCAAATCATCCCTTGTAAACGAGATTATCTATAAAAAACTTGCCGCCGAGCTTAACGGTGCTAAAAAATTTCCGGGCAAGCATAATCAAATCTGCGGTATTGAATATCTTGATAAGGTTATTGATATAGATCAATCACCCATAGGCAGAACACCCCGTTCAAATCCTGCTACTTATACAGGTGTTTTTACCGATATAAGAGAGCTTTTTGCTCAGACGCAGGATGCAAAAATTAAAGGTTATTCTTCGGGCAGATTTTCATTTAACGTTGCAGGCGGAAGATGTGAAGCCTGTCAGGGTGACGGTATCGTTAAAATCGAAATGCACTTTTTGTCCGACGTTTACGTGCCTTGTGAGGTGTGCAAGGGTGCACGATATAACAGGGAAACTCTTGACGTCAAATACAAAGGCAAAAATATTTACGATGTTCTTGAAATGACTGTCGAAGAAGGACTTATGTTTTTTGACGCTCAACCTAAAATCAAGCGTAAATTGCAGACATTGTTTGACGTAGGGCTGGGATATGTCAAAATAGGTCAGCCTGCAACAACTCTTTCGGGCGGTGAAGCACAGAGAGTAAAGCTTGCAACGGAGCTTTCAAAACGCTCTACAGGTAAAACTGTTTATATTCTTGACGAGCCCACCACAGGCTTGCATACTGCGGATGTGCACAGGCTTATTGATATTATTCACAAGCTTGTTGATTCGGGTAACTCAGTTATAATAATCGAACACAATCTTGACGTTATCAAATGTGCAGATTATATTATAGATTTAGGACCCGAGGGCGGTGACGGCGGCGGTGAAATCGTAGCTGCGGGTACTCCTGAAGAAATTGTAAAGGTTGATGGCAGCTATACAGGTAAATACCTTAAAAAATATCTTGAATAAGTAGTTCAGTGTACCGTTATGGAAAGTGCAGGAGTCATACTTTCAGTTGAAAATATTAATTAAACTATTGACATAAGGACTATCCTTTGGTATAATAAATAAAAATCTCTGATTCGGTTATCCGGCAGGCAAATATGTTTATTTGGGTTCTGCCATTTATTTGGTGGAACTTTATTTTGAGCCGAAAGAGAAAAATGGTGGTTTTATGGCGATTTTATTCAGCGGTGCAACTGTATACACAGGCAAAGAATTAAAAAAAGCAGATATCGTTGTTGATAACGGTATCGTTGTTTCCGTTGGTGATGCTGTCAATTCTTTTGACGGTTGCGTTGTTGATTGCAGTAACAAGTATATATTTCCCGGTTTTGTTGATGTGCATGTGCATTTCAGAGAGCCGGGTTTTTCTTATAAAGAAACAATAAAAACAGGTTCTATGGCGGCAGCTCACGGCGGTTATACATCAGTATGCACAATGCCGAATCTCAATCCCACTCCCGACAGTAAAGAACATTTACAGGAACAGTTGGATATTATAAAGAAAGATGCTGTTATTAAAGTTTATCCTTACGGCACAATTACCGTAGGTCAAAAGGGTGAACAGCTTTCCGATATGAATGCTATGGCAGATGATGTAATAGCTTTTTCCGATGACGGCAGGGGAGTACAGAGTGATGAAATGATGCTTTCTGCCATGACAACGGCAAAATCTCTTGACAAAATGATAGTTGCTCATTGTGAGGTTAACGATTTGCTGAACGGCGGTTATATCCACAAGGGTGAATACGCCCTGTCTCACGGTCACAGAGGTATCTGTTCCGAGAGTGAATGGATGCAGATTGCAAGAGATATTGAACTTGTTAAAAAAACAGGTTGTTCTTACCATGTTTGTCATATTTCCGCAAAGGAAAGTGTGGATATTATCAGAAAAGCAAAAGCAGACGGTGTTGATATTACCTGTGAAACAGGTCCGCACTATCTTGTTATGAATGATATGCAATTACAGGAACACGGCAGATTTAAAATGAACCCACCCATCAGAAGCGAAGAAGACAGATTAGCTCTTATTGAGGGTATAAAGGACGGAACAGTTGATATGATTGCTACCGACCATGCTCCTCATTCAGCTGAGGAAAAGGGCAGAGGGCTTGAAAAATCCCTTATGGGTATCGTAGGTCTTGAAACATCATTCCCTGTTCTTTATACCGATTTGGTGCTGAACGGCGTTATTTCCCTTGAAAAACTTGTTGATATAATGTCAGAAGCACCGGCTGAGAGATTCGGTCTTGACAGCTCAATAAAATGCGGTAATTCAGCGGATTTTTGTGTTTTTGATTTAAATGAAGAATATGTAATCAATCCCGATAAATTCCTTTCTATGGGTAAAGCAACACCGTTTACAGGCAAAACTGTTAAAGGTAAATGCTGTATGACGGTTTGTGCGGGAAATATTGTGTATAAGGATTAATAATATGAAAAATGTAATTTATACCGTAGCTTCTAACACGAAGCTGACAGAAAACGTATTTAAAATGGTACTCAGCGGTGATACGTCTGCCGTAACCGCAAGCGGTCAGTTTATTAATATTCAGCTTGCAGGTCATTATCTTCGCAGACCAATCTCAATTTTTGATTGCAACGAAAACGAGCTTTCAATTATCTATAAAGTTGTTGGCGTTGGTACTGAGCAGATGTCAAAAATGCTCCCCGGTGAAAAGCTTGACTGCCTTGTTGGTCTCGGCAACGGCTTCGATTTGTCCCTTTCGGGTGACAAGCCTGTTGTTATCGGCGGCGGTGTCGGTGTTCCTCCCATGTTTTACCTTGCAAAAAAGCTTATTGCACAAGGTAAGAGTGTAACGGCAATTCTCGGTTTTAATAAGGCTGATGAAATATTCTGTAAGGAAGATTTTGAAGCAATAGGTGCAAAGGTTATTGTTGCCACGGCAGACGGAAGTGTTGGCGTTAAAGGCTTTGTAACAGATGCACTTAAAGATGTGGATTATACCTATTTCTATACTTGCGGTCCCGAGCCCATGCTCAAAGCGGTGTATAACAATTCAGTAACATCAGGTCAGTTGAGCTTTGAAGAAAGAATGGGTTGCGGATTCGGTGCTTGTATGGGATGCTCATGCAAAACAAAGTACGGAAATAAGCGAATTTGCAAAGACGGTCCTGTTCTTGTTAAGGAGGAGATAATATGGTAAACACAAAAGTTAATTTAAGCGGTCTTGTGCTTGATAACCCTGTTATTCCTGCAAGCGGAACGTTCGGTTTCGGCTATGAATTTGCTGAGCTTTACGACATAAATATTCTCGGCAGTTTTTCATTCAAGGGTACCACAAAAGAGCCGCGCTTCGGCAATCCAACACCCAGAATAGCAGAATGTTATTCCGGTATGATTAATTCAGTCGGACTTCAGAATCCCGGTGTGGACAAGGTTATTGCCGAGGAATTACCTAAGCTTAGAAAGTGCTTTAATAAGCCTGTTGTTGCAAATATCAGCGGATTTTCACTTGATGAATACGTATATACTTGCGAAAAAATTGACAAAGAAGATCAGGTAGGCATTATAGAGGTTAATATAAGCTGTCCTAATGTTCACGGCGGCGGAATGAGCTTCGGCACGTCTGCTGAATCTGCGGCTGAGGTTACAAAGGCTGTTAAAGCAGTAACTACAAAGCCTGTTTATATTAAACTGAGTCCGAACGTAACTGACATTGTCTCTATTGCAAAAGCTTGCGAAGAAGCCGGTGCAGACGGTATCAGCATGATTAACACTCTCATGGGTATGCGAATTGACCTTAAAACAAAAAAGCCTGTAATTTTCAAGAAATCCGGAGGTTATTCAGGTCCAGCAATATTCCCCGTGGCAGTTTCAATGGTTTACAAGGTGTACGAAGCGGTAAATATTCCGATTATCGGTATGGGCGGTATTTCAACTGCTGAAAATGTTATTGAAATGATGTTGGCAGGTGCAACTGCTGTTGAAGTAGGTGCCGCAAATCTCATAGACCCATTTGCAAGCAAAAAGATTGTTGAAAATCTGCCGGCGGCGATGGAAAAATACGGAATCAATGATTTAAATGATATAATAGGAGGCGCTCATTAATGGGTAAAGACGTAATTATTGCTTGCGATTTTGCAAGTAAAGAAAGTTGTTTAAAATTTCTTGACAATTTTCATGAAGAAAAACCTTTTGTAAAAATCGGTATGGAGCTTTTCTATGCAGAAGGTCCTGCAATCGTAAAGGAAATCAAGGCAAGAGGTCACAAAATTTTCCTTGACCTTAAACTACACGATATTCCCAACACAGTTAAAAAGTCCATGTCTGTTCTTTCTGCACTTGACGTTGATATGTGCAATCTTCATGCAAGCGGTACAATCGCTATGATGGAAGCTGCTATCGAAGGTCTTACAAGACCGGACGGCACAAGACCTATTCTTCTTGCCGTTACACAGCTTACGTCAACAAGCGAAGAGAGAATGAAGACAGACCTTCTTATCGACGAACCTATCGACAAGGTAGTTATGCACTATGCTATGAACGCAAAAAAGGCAGGTCTTGACGGTGTTGTATGTTCACCTCTTGAAGCAGAAAAGGTACACGGCGTTTGCGGCACAGAATTTTATACAATAACACCGGGTATCAGATTTGCCGACGGTGATATCGGCGACCAGGTAAGAGTTACAACTCCCGCAAAGGCAAAGGAAATCGGCTCCGACTATATTGTTGTGGGCAGACCTATTACAGCAGCAGAAGACCCCGTAGCGGCTTACAGAAGATGCGTAAGTGAATTTGTGGATTAAACAGTTAATAATTGAAAGGAATTGATATATTATGCAGAAAAAAGTAGCAAAAGCTTTATTGTCAATCGGTGCGGTTTTCTTCCGTCCCGAAGATCCATTTACATGGGCAAGCGGAATCAAAAGCCCTGTTTATTGCGATAACAGACTTATTCTTACTGCTCCCGAGCATAGAGTAACCGTTGAATCAGCAATCGCAGAAACAGTAAAAAAAGAATATCCCGATTGCGAAGTTCTCATGGGAACAAGCACGGCAGGTATTGCTCATGCGGCTATTGCGGCACATCTTCTTGATATGCCTATGGGGTACGTTCGTTCAGGAAATAAAGACCACGGCAGACAGAACAGAATCGAAGGCAAACTAGAAAAGGGTCAGAAAGTTGTCGTTGTAGAAGACCTTATTTCAACAGGCGGAAGTGTTATTGATGTTGTTGATGCACTCCGTGAAGCAGGTGCTGAAGTTCTCGGTATCGTAAGTATTTTCACATACGGTATGCAGAAAGGTATCGACAGACTTGCAGCTGCCAATGTTAAGAATGTAAGCCTTACAAACTTTGATGTTATCGCTGAAGTTGCTGCTGAAGAAGGCTACATCAAGCCCGAAGATATTGCAAGACTCATTAAGTTCAGAAACAATCCCTCAGATGAAAGCTGGATAGGTGCGGCAAAATGAGAAGTCTTATAGATATTCTTGAACTTTCAACTGCTGAAATTGATGAGCTGATTGAGGTTGCAAAGGATATTATTGAAAATCCAAAAAAGTATTCCCAGAAATGTCAGGGTAAAACTATTGCAACACTTTTTTTTGAGCCGTCAACAAGAACAAGGTTAAGCTTTGAATCTGCTATGTTCGGTCTTGGCGGTAATGTTCTCGGATTTTCTTCTGCTGACAGTTCATCTGCATCAAAAGGTGAAAGTGTTTCCGATACAGTTCGTGTAGTAAGCGGTTATGCAGACATTATTGCGATGCGTCATCCTAAAGAGGGTGCACCCCTTGTGGCTTCAATGCATTCACTCGTACCTATTATAAATGCAGGTGACGGCGGACATAATCATCCTACGCAGACTCTTACGGATTTGCTCACAATCAGCAGAGAAAAGGGTAGATTTGAAAATCTTACGGTCGGTCTTTGCGGTGACCTTAAATTCGGCAGAACAGTTCATTCTCTTATCGGTGCGATGGCAAGATATAAAAACGTAAAATTTGTGCTTATTTCACCCGAAGAGCTGAAGATTCCCGGTTATATCAAACAGGACGTTCTTGAAAAAAATAACATTGAATATGTTGAAACAAGAAGCCTTGAAGATGCTTTACCGGAGCTTGATATACTTTATATGACAAGGGTTCAGCGTGAGAGATTTTTCAATGAAGACGATTATATCCGCCTTAAAGATACATATATCCTCACAGCGAAAAAGCTTGAAAAAGCAAAGGAAGACCTTTCGATTCTTCATCCGTTACCCAGAGTTAATGAAATTTCAGTTGAGGTTGATGATGACCCGAGAGCTTGCTATTTTGAACAGGCACTTAACGGCAAATATATCAGAATGGCATTGATACTTAAACTGTTGGGGGTAGAGTAAAGTGATAGTCGGAACAATCAAAAATGGCGTTGTACTTGATCATATTCATGCCGGTGGAGCTATGTCAATATACAAGGCATTAAATCTTGATAACCTTGAGTGTCAGGTTGCTATTATAAAAAATGCTGACAGTAGGAAGATGGGAAAAAAAGATATTCTCAAAATTTGCGAGCCGATAGATATTAATCTTGATGTTTTGGGTTATCTTGATCCCGGTATCACCGTCAGTATAATTCGTGACAGCAAGGTTGTTGCCCGTAAGCATCTTTCTTTACCAGATAAAATCACAGATGTGATTAAGTGTTCAAATCCAAGATGTATTACATCCGTCGAGCAGGAATTGCCCAATGTTTTTAAGCTTACGGACAGAGAAAACCGTGTTTACAGATGTATCTACTGTGAGTCAAAGTATAAAGACCAGGGCGATATTAAATAATACCAAAGCAAAGAACCGAGATTTCTCTCGGTTCAATTTTTTATATCGTATATAAAATCAACAAGCTTCATTCCGCCATAGGAAATTAGACAGGCGATTCGTGTTCTTATTGCAACATTTTTATCTTTAATAGCATACTTTCTGTATTTTTTGATATTTGAAATTATGTGTTGCAATTGTGTTTTGTATTTTTCGGGGTAATTACGCATTTTCATATATACCCAAAAATTATTTTCTATCAGTCTGTTTACAGCAGGCAAGAATAGTTCGGGATACTTACTGTTAACAATGTTTATAAAACCATCTGAAAGCTTTATATAATCATAAAATTTATCAAAATTTTTAGTGTGCATTACGCTTTGCTGATGTTGCATATAAAAATAATTCGGACTATGTAAATGTGCGACTTTATTCGCTTTCAGCAAGCAATGATACATTGTATATGAATCCTCACCCATTGATAAATCAGGGAATCTAATCGTATCAAATATTTCTCTTTTGTACAGTTTTCCCCAACATGAAGCATAGCAAGTTTTTCCATATAACATATCACTTAATGTTTCTGTTCCTGTTTTTATAAAGTAATCGTTAAGCGGAATATTATTTGTTAAAAGTTCTATTTTTTTTCCATTATCCCAAATTTTATATGCATTACTTGTAACAATATCAACATTTTCTTTTGCAGCAACTGTATACATATCGCTTACATAGTTTTTATCAACATAATCGTCACCGTCAACAAAACAGATATATGCACCATTAGCGTTTTCGATTCCG
>CAZBVV010000006.1:38791-43202 GCA_964495345.1 uncultured Eubacteriales bacterium | reverse complement strand
CTCCCACGTGACTATCGAAAAGCACATACAAAAGAATAGAACAGATCATTCGGTGGTGCATCATATTATTATGTGAGAGTTCAAAGTCATACTCAAAACTGCCGAAAATATCTTTTTCGTAGCCCATAGCAAAAAAAGCACTTCTTAGGAAGTGCTTTTTTTCAGCAAAATAAATTCCTTACGGAATTTATAAAATACGCTTTGCGTGTGAAATACCTGCGGTCATGAGAGATTCTCATTTCACTTTATGCGTTAGCAAAAAATTACTCAATTAGCAAGAATTATTTCATATTTTGTGCAAGCAAAACATTTTGCTCAATAACAAGCCGTTATTTCCGGCATGAGCGATAAATATAACCGACAGGCATATGCTTGTCGGTTGAATATTTTTACCAGTTAAAGTCCCATGTTTCGGTCTGCATACCTTCGAATGCAACCGTAGCTTTAATAAGTCCTTTTGTGTTTACTCTAACATCCATGGAGATTGTATACTGTGCATAGCTTACATAGCCGTCAGGACGGATATGAGCTTCAATAGTTGAACCGGGATAAACCATAGTTGCATTGTCAATAGAAAGAACTCCTAAATCAAGTGTAGACAAATCAAGATATCCTACACCGGCAGCATTAGCAGCAGGGAAAACTGTATGGTCAACGGTTTCTTCAACAAGCGTAACGTAAACGATGGTTTCGTCACCTGACTGAGTAGCCGTGATTGACTTTATACCGTCCATGGTAAGCCTGAATTCACCTTTTTGGGGAAGAAGAATCGTTACGGTTTCACCCTCGGAATCGGTTGCAGTACCGCCGTTAAAAGTGAGCACTTCATCTGAAGGAGCAGCAATAGAGCTTACAACAGAGTTTGCAATAGATGCAACTGTTGAACCACCCGTACACTCTGTAACATTAGCGTCAAAGGTTTCTTTATGGTTAACAGTCAAAGTGTTTGAATATGACTTTGTTTTATTGACAGCCTGAGTGAGCATGGCAAGAATTTCAGCTTCACTCATAGCAGACACATCACCGATTACATTAGTATCAACCTGATTTTCCGAACCCTGCTGTAAAGAATTGTTTGCATCATCAGCCTGATTATTGTTATCGACAACATTGTTAATTGTTGTATTCTCTACATAATTAATATTGGAATTAACCTGATTCTGAACGTTTGAAACGGTAGTGGTTTCGGTATCCACAACGGAGCTCGAATACGCAGAATTTGTATTGAATGCATCAACCACAAGAATAACCGATGCGGCAAGTGCAGCAAGACTTGAGATTAAAAGTATGACTAAACTGAAATTTCTTTTGCCCATAAAAAACACCCTTAATATGTTATTTGAATTAACCTAACTTATCTTATATTATATTTGATAATTGCATTGTAATTATTAACGTATTATGAATATTTTATAAATAATTTATTAATTTAATCGTAAATACAAGAACAACAGACAATAAAACCACATTTTGGTGTTTATGATTATTTCATTAACGTAAAAAGAACCCACCGGATAAACCGGTGAGGTTCTGTTAAAGACTATTTATCATCGAGAGATGTTTAATGTAAAACGGTTTTACATTGTTAACAACTGTCATACCACCCTGAAGTGACATATGATCGCCGTAATATACAGGCATTACGTTCCATACTCCGGTCTGAATATCGGATTCATCAAACTCCGTTGAGGGATTACCGATAGGTGCAAGTGCGGAATAGGTATTTACAAGACCGTCATTATCGAGCCATTCTTCACCAACTGTATATCCCCCGGGTGTAGTACCTGTGCATTTACCCATTTCTTCGCTACCGGAAGTGAAGAGAGATTCCATATTTTCTTTAATTGGTGTATATATTCCGTCAGCATTCACCTGTGTCATTGAGCATGCAAATGAAAAATAATATGTACTGTCATTAATAGTAAGTTTTTCATTGAGTGTAAGAGCATTATCTATATGCATATCATAAGCTGCAGTATCAAGCTCTGCTTCCTCTGATTCCGCTACACCGTAAGCAGTAGTACCATTATGAGGTGCTGCAAGGGTTGTTACGGAATATATCCAATCAGCCTTACCGCCTATGAATAATCCGGATATATCATCTTCCTGTGTTATTGCAAGTTCTTCTGCATCACCTTCAGCCATAAGATGTGCAAGCATTCTCACTGTTGCACCGCCAAAGGAATGACCGAGAAGATTGATTTTATTTTCCGAATCCCATTCCGAAATAAGTGCTTTACCGGTAAAATCATTACCGTATCTGTCATGACCGTATTTTTTGGAATGCGACTCACCATAATCGGTTACTGTACCTGTAAGCTGTGCATAAAGCTCACAAGCCCTGTCCCAAGCACTGTCAGTTGGAGCAACAGAGGCGGCATGACAATCAAAACCGTTATTGTTAAGATAGCTCATGAGATCGCCGCCGAACATTCCCCAATAAGGCATTAAATCATAGATAAAATCATCTTCACCCCAGCCCATCAGACCATGAACAAACACATAGCTGTAATTTGTGTTCCATTCGCTTTCGTCAACATTAGTATCATCTGTTGAAATTCCAAATAACGAGAGAAATCCCATAAGCACAGACATAAACATTGCAACAATTCTGTTAAGAATATACATTATAAAAACTCCTCCTCTGTTTTAAGATATACCATCTTATTGTTAAAGATATGTTTAAATCATTGATGTATTTTCTGTTTTTAATATTTCAGTCTGATTATCAGCCGCTGTGAAGTTATTTCTGCAAAGCTCAAGAGATTCAACATTACGGGCATCAACAGCGTGACTGTAATGCTCGTAGGGAGTGACACCCCATGTAACGTTGGTTTTCTCAATACGGACATTTTTTGCGTTTCTTATAAAAAATGCGGAGTTGTCACTTTCCTCTATACCGTGGTCAATACAAGGACGAAGGTCATATTTTCCGCAATCCCACTTTGAGGTTTTCTCCATATGAATATTACAATTTTCAAACACTACGTTTTCAACGGGATTTTCCGGTGAAGAATAAATCAGCACTCCGTTTTCACCTTTACAGGTAATATTGAAGTAACGGATATTTTTAATATGACCGGCAACAGTATTTTCATCACGGCGGAAACAGGTAATCGTAATAGGTTCAGCAGTTCCCCACCAATCGGAACAGAATCGGCGTGTTTCAACAGTACAGTTTGAGAATGTAACATTCTCAACATTACCTCCGTCACGAATCTGAATGGAAAGTCCCCTGTTGCTTTTTGAAATCATGCAGTTGTGAACCGTTACGTTACGGAAGTCACCCACACCCTCCGTGCCTATTTTAATTGCAGCTGAGGTTGAAGTAAGAGTACAATCTGCAATAACAATATTTTCACAAGAACCGTATTCAGCATTACCCTTTGATGTTTTAAGGCAGATGCAGTCATCGGCACAAGTTACATGACAGCCTAAAATTCGCACGTTTGAACAATGGTCAGGATCTATGCCGTCGCTGTTTGCTACATCAAGAGGATTGAGTATACGGATATGAGAAATAAGAACATCGTCACAGCCTGCCGGATGTAATGTCCAGAAAGGTGCGTTAATAATTGTAACATCACGGAATGATATGTTATTGCTTTTTTCAATATAGATTGTTGTGGGACGGGGATAAAAATCACCGGTTACGTAATATCTGTCTTTTCTTTTAACAAAGGCATAGCAGTTGCCGTCAATAGTGCCTTCGCCTGTAATTGAACATCCGTCAGCCTCAAAGCCGTAGATAAACACAAAGGAAGGCTTGCCCGTAACGGGATTACCAACCAATGCGGTTTTTGGATCGTTAATCATTTTGCAAGGTCTGATATATCCCTCAATATCTGCGGTAGCTCTTAAAACAGAGCCTTTCTGCAAATGAAGATTAACATTCTTTTTAAGCTGAATTGAATTACTGTAATAGGTTTTTCCGCTTTCAAGTACAACCGTGCCGCCGCCTGCCGCTTCGCAAGCATCAATAGCGGATTGAATTGCCGCTGCATCGTTTGTTTTGCCGTCACCTACAGCACCGTAGGCGGATACTTCATAAAATATGCTCATAAAAACACCCCATTTAAGTTTATAGATTTATTATACATATAAAAATAAGCTATTGCAATAACAAAATAACTTAATGTACAATGTACAATTTACAATGTACAATTAAGGAACGATTTAAATCGGGTTAAAGTGCAAAGCCCTTTCCACCATTGTACATTATACATTGTAAATTGTTAATTGAAAAAAATCCCATTTCCGAAGAAACGGGATTTAAAATTTATACTATGCGGAAAGTACGGATTTCAAAGGGTTTGTATGCAATTTCGCCTGAACATTCACAAAGATATTCTTCAAGAGGTGTAACCTCGGTGATTTTCTTTGAGTTATCTGCAACATTGAGAACTGTTTT